>CAKSPU010000002.1 GCA_934486875.1 uncultured Oscillospiraceae bacterium | reverse complement strand
TATAGATAAAGCCGACAGATGAAATAAGCCCAGTCTAGGAAAGCGACCGCAGGCGGGCTTGCCGCCCGGCAAGGGAGCTTGACGAAGAATGGGCTTATTTCAGCCGAGGATTTGTCTATAGGTTAATTGGTTATTAGTATAAAGTAGAGCGGGAGGTGTTTTTATTTTTCTGCATCAGCTTATCTTCTCAAAATCCGCAGCCCCGTGCTTGCATATGGGACATACGAAATCATCGGGAAGCACATCTCCCTCATAAACATAGCCGCACACCTTGCAAACCCAGCCCGTTTTCTTCTGTTCGGGACGTGGCTTTACGTTCGCAAGATAATATTCATATGTCATAGAGGGCTTGTCCGAAAGCACCTCTCCGTCTGTCATTTGGGCAACAAACATAGTGTGAGTGCCGAGGTCAACTTCTTTGATAACCTTTCCCGACATAAATGCATTGGCATAGGCACTGACGTAAAGCAGCCCGTTGTCCGCATATTTGGGAGCGAATTTATATGAATCGGGAGTGCCGAACTTCATACTGTCTCTGCCGCTTTGGAATCCGAAATGCTTAAACAGCTCAAAAGGAGCGGTATTGTCAATGACGGAAACATTGAATTTGCCCGTGTTTTTTATCATATCGTGAGTAAGGTTGCCCTTGTTCACCGTCACGGCTATCTGCATAGGGTCGCTTGTAAGCTGAATGACCGTGTTCACGATGCAGCCGTTGTCCTTGTCCCCCTCGGAGGCTGTGAGGACGAAAAGCCCGTAGGAAAGCTTATATACCGATCTTTTATCCATAATATCACTCCTTACCTGTCTCGATCACCGTGCATACAGCGTGAGCCGCAGCGCCCTGTCCCGAGCCTGTGAAGCCCAGCTTTTCCTCGGTGGTGGCTTTCACGCTGACATATGAAACGTCCATATCCAGAGCCGCCGCAAGAGTTTCCCTGACAGTGCCGATGTACGGGGCAAGCTTCGGGCTCTGCATAATAACGGTGCAGTCGATGTTATAAGGCGCAAAGCCCTTTTCTTTCAGCATATCCTTTACGCTCCGGAGCATCTCTATGCTGTATGCCCCCTCCCATTTCGGGTCATTGTCGGGGAAATGCTGACCGATATCCCCCATTGCGCAGGCACCGAGAAGTGCGTCCATAACGGCGTGGGTGAGCACATCTGCATCTGAATGTCCAAGAAGCCCCATAGACCAGGGTATCTCAACACCGCCGAGTATCAGCCGCCTTGAAGGAACTATCTTGTGAACGTCATAGCCGTGACCTATCCTTATCATAATTATTCCTCCGTTTTTTCCGAAAAATTCAGTATTGCTTCCGCAATCGCCATATCCTCGGGGGTGGTTATTTTTATGTTCCTGTAATCGGAAAGGGTAATGTGTATCTTGCCGCCCACAGCCTCTGCAAGCTGGCAGTCATCGGTAAAGTCAAGGTCGTGGTCACCTGCGAAGTTCACGCCCTCGAAATACAGCTTTTTTCTGAATATCTGCGGGGTCTGGGTGATGTAAAGCTTGCGCCTGTCGGGAGTGTCGGTGACGATGCCGCCCTCCGCCTGCTTTATGGTGTCCTTTACGGGCACCGCAAGAGCCGCTCCCCCGAAAATTGCTGCGTCCCTGATGCACTGCCTGATAAATTCGGGCTTTGCAAGGGGTCTTGCGCCGTCGTGAACGGCAATGAGAGCCGTTTCACGGGAAACCTTTCTCAGTGCATTCACCACGGAGCTCTGACGGGTCTCTCCCCCGTCGGCGCAGCCTGCAAACTTGGTTATGCCGTATTTTTCCGCAAGCTGTGTAACTGTATCCCTGTCCTCACTCCTTACCGCTGCGATTATCTCGGTAACTTCGTCAATGCCCTGAAAGATCATCATCGAACGGATTATGACGGGTATGCCGCAAAGCAGTGCAAGCTGCTTGTTCACGCCCTCCATACGCTGTGCCTTCCCTCCTGCCGCAATGATGACCGAAACTGTATCCATAGCAAAAATTATCCTTTCGTTTTCGGCGCAACGATTATGTCGGGAGGGATATTGCCCCCCGCATAGCTGTAATGCACCGTGAAATCTTCATATTCTGTCCTGACCCCGTAATTCTCCTCAAGATAATCAAGGCTTTCGGGATATGCCCCCTCCGCCGCATAGCAGAGGGACGCAGCCTTTGAGATGCTGTCCTTTATGCTGCTCTGCCTCAGCTCTTCCTCCGAGCCTTGAGAGCTTGTAATGGCGGCAGCGGTAAAGACTGCCGCCGCACCGAATATTATCAGCGGCAAAAGCGAAAAATGCTTTTCCCTTTTGCCCGTCCAGATGTTTTTCATAGTGTGCTTCCTTAAAATTTACCGCTTGAATGACCGCCGCCCGAGCTTCCGCTGCTGCTGCCCGAATCGGTGGATATCTTTGTCCTTGTCACCTGCGAATAAAGGAACACATCGGAGCTTCTTGTAAGCTTGAAGCTGCCGTCCTTTATGTAGTTGTTCGCCATAGCTTCCTGTCGGGTCGTTTTCATTCCGTGCTTCATAACGCAGACAGTAACTATGCCGATGATAAGTCCGCAGCCGATGCCGATGGGTATTGCATAGGAGGGAGGCTCATTGGGGCCGTATTCAATGACCTGATTTATCTCATACTCAACCCTGTCCGCATATTTGTCAAAGGCGGTGTAATATTCGCCGTCGGTAAGATAGGGCTGAAGCTCCTCGGTCATATCGTCGATGATGTTCTTTATCATAATGTCATCATACATCGTGCCGAAGGAATACACGTCATAGTCACGGTCTTCCATTGATATCATATAAATTATGCCGCTGCCGTCAATGCCTGCGTCAAGCTCTTCTCTCAGATACTCGGTGTATGAAGCGGATCCCATTCCCTCCATACTCTCAGTTGTATAAACAATAACATCGTGACCGTATGTATCCGAAATAGTTTCAAGCCTGCTTTCCAGAGCATCATATTCCTCATCGGTGAGCAGCCCCGCTTCGTCATATACCTTGTATTCACTTTCGGCATAAACGCTCATACCTCCCGCAAGGACAGCGGCAGAGCAGGCAAGGGTGCAGAAAAGCTTTGATATTTTCTTCATACCACTCAGTCCTTTCTAAGCTTCTTGTCAAGAATGTGCATTACCACAGTGACAGTGACCGATGTGCAGAAAGAAATGACAAATGCTGTGAGAATTTTTTTCATATCCATATATATCCCCCCTTTACAGTCCCAGCGCCCCGAGAATAAGCGCAAGGATAATCGCTGAAGCGGCTGAAACGCCGATAAGTATTGCCCAGAGCCTGCCGAGAGAAACGGGCAGCTCGCCCACAAATCTTCCCGTCTGACCGTTCATAGCAAAGGTGTACAGCTTGTCGCCGTACTTTGCGGTCATAAGCCACATAGGCATAAGTGCGTAATGTATCTCGCCGTTTTCAAGGGATATGTTGGAGTTTTCCACGGTAATTGCGGTGTATTCCTCCGCAGTCTCCCTGAACTTGAACTCAACGCTTTCCTTGATGCGCTCGTCAGCCCTCGGCTTGCTGTCCTCGGCGGAAACGTCGTATCTGTCCGCAAGATATCCCGAAAGATATGCGGGATTGAAGCTCTGGGTACCCGAGATATCGAAAGGCTCCACAGACTCGGTTATCTCCGCCTGAAGCTTTGATGTTCCGTCAACGGGAACGTTGTCAAACTTCATCGAACCGTCACGGACGAGCATATAGTGGTCGGTCCGTGTAACATTGTAATCCCCCTCGGTCCAGCTTGTTATGCGCTGCGCCCTGAATCTGTAGTGAGCCTTTGCCTTGCAGTCAAAAAGCCAGTAGGGAACGTACATACCCTGAATGCTCTCAATCTTGTGGGAGGACATAAAGTTTCCGGGAAGCAGCGGACGGTGACGGCAGAATGCCTTGAACTGCTCCACAGCCTTTTCCTTGCCCACCTTGAACGGGATAACATAATCGGGCTTTAAGATGCCGTCGAACTTTTCATTCACCACAAAGGGACTGCCGCAGTAGGGGCAGGAAGTAGCGCTAAGGCTCCTGTCGCCTGTTATCTCGGCTCCGCAGGAATTGCAGGTGTATGTGCATATATCGCCGTCAAGCCCTACGGTAGACTGGGACGATGCGCTCCAGTCCATATCGTCCGAGGACTGTTCATTTCGTGAAAGCTCGCTCACCGCATCAACGTCAAGCTCAGTCCCGCAGTATTCGCACGCCATTTTCTGGGCTTCCGAGGAGAAAGTCAGCTCCGCACCGCAGCAGGGGCATTTAAATGCTGTAACGCTCATTATCATAACCTCTTTTCTGTGTGACAAAACGGAAATTATTTATTTTATATTTTATCATACTTTTCTAATTAAGTCAACACAGTTCGGCGGAACGGACGGGATTTTTTCGGGCTCTTTAAAAATATGTGCGTCCATAATTTTTTGCGAAATTGTAAAAAATTGCGAACAGGCAAAAAAATCGGCAATTTTTCTTGTAACTTTCGGGGAAATGTTGTATAATTAAACTCGGATAAATTTTTATTTGTCGGTGCAGTGCGCTGCATCGGGAAACGGAGGAACTAATATGATGACTGAAAGTCAGAAGTCAAAGCTGGCTGAATATACAGCGGCAAAAGCTTCCTGCCCCGCAAGAGAAAGACTCGCAGCTCTTTTTGACGACGGCGTGTTCACAGAGACCGCTTCGGGAAGAAATGAGGGCGTTGTTACCGCTTACGGTTATATAAACGGCTGCCCCGCCTATGCGTTCTCTCAGGACAGCACAGTGTCCAAGGGCGCTGTGAGCAGGGCTCATTCCGAAAAGATATGCAGAATGTTCGACCTCGCCGCAAAGAACGGCGTTCCCGTTGTTGGTATCTACGATTCCTGCGGAGCGTTCATCGAGGACGGCGCAGATGCTCTTAATGCATACAGTGAAATTCTTCTTGAAGCAGGAAACCTGTCGGGCGTTGTACCCACAGTTTCCGTTGTTTCGGGCGTGTGTGCGGGCAGTATGGCAGTAATTGCCTGCGCTGCCGATTACGTTGTAATGACCGAAAAGGCTGAGCTTTATGCAGCAGCCGGCGGAGACACAGGCGTTAAGGCTGCCGTTGAAAGCGGCGCTGTTTCCGCTTCTGCCGCTGATGATGCGGCAGCTATGGAAAGCGTAAGAAAGTACCTTTCCCTTATGCCTCAGAACAACCTTTCACCTCTCCCCGAGTTTGAATTTGACGCTCCCGCAGCAGCAGCCTTTGCTTCTGCCAAGGACAGCATCGGTGCAATTGCCGATGACGGCAGCATTCTTGAGCTCCGTGCAGGCTTCGGCAAGGCTTCCGTAACAGCTCTCTGCACAGTGGGCGGCACCACTGCGGGCATTGCCGCTCTTGACAAGGCAGCAGGCAGGCTCACAGCCGATGACTGCGCAAAGATTGCAGGCTTTGTGCGTCTCTGTGACGCATTCTCCGTTCCCGTTATCACAGTTGTTGATACCGAGGGCTTTGATATGGGCGGCGCTGAGTCCGTAAGAGCTGCGGCAAGACTTTCGGGCGTATATGCCGACGCTACCTGCGCAAAGATCGCAGTTATCAGCGGAAAGGCGTGCGGTGCGGCATTTATCGCATTTGCAGGAAAGAATGCAGCCGCAGACCAGGTATTCGCACTTCCCGAGGCTGTTATCGCTCCCGTTGACCCCGTTACAGCCGCTGAGTTCCTTTATCACGACAAGCTGAGGGGCGCAAGCGACCTTGCAGCCGAGAGAAACAAGCTCGCTGCCGGATATGCCGAGAGCGAGGCTTCCGCATTTGCAGCAGCCGAAAAGGGCGCAGTTGATGAGATAATCACTGCCGAGAATGTAAGAACAGCCGTTTCGGGCGTTCTTGACATTACCGCAGGCAAGCGTCTCAACAAGCGTCTCCCCAAGAAGCACAGCGTTCTTCCCCTCTGATCTCGGGAAGAGTAATTCATAGTATATAAATTTTCCGAAAGGTCTGATAAAAATGAAGAGATTTAATATTACAGTCAATGGAAAAGCATATGATGTAGCAGTTGAAGAGGTTGGCGGCTCCGCACCCGCTGCTGCTCCCGTTTCGGCTCCCGCAGCCGCTCCTGCCGCAGCACCTGCACCCGCTGCCGCTCCCGCAGCAGGCAACGGCACACCTGTAAAGGCTCCTATGCCCGGCAATATCCTTGATGTTAAGGTAAATGTCGGCGACACCGTTTCCGTAGGTCAGGTAATTGTTGTTCTCGAGGCTATGAAGATGGAGAATGACATCGTTGCAAATGCAGCAGGCAAGGTGACCTCGATCACCGTAAAGAAGGGCGATACCGTTAATTCCGATGATGTTATCGCAACAATTGCGTAAGGAAAGGAACGGTTCTTTATGGCTAAGGTAAAAATCACCGAGACCGTCCTCAGAGACGCTCATCAGTCCCTTATAGCAACAAGAATGAGCATAGACGAGATGCTCCCCATTATGCAGGAGCTTGACAAGGTAGGCTACTACTCCGCAGAAGTATGGGGCGGCGCTACCTTCGATTCCTGCATCAGATTCCTTGATGAGGACCCCTGGGAGAGACTCAGAACCATAAGAAAGGCTATGCCCAACACCAAGCTCCAGATGCTCTTCAGAGGTCAGAATATGCTTGGCTACCGTCATTATGCAGATGACGTTCTTGAATATTTCGTTCAGAAGACCGTTGCCAACGGTATGGACATTATCCGTATCTTCGACGCTCTCAACGATATCAGAAATCTCCGCACATCTATCCACGCCGCAAAGAAGGAGGGCGCTCACGCTCAGGTGGCAATGTCCTTCACCCTCGGCGACGTTTTCACCGATGATTACTATGTAAAGTATGCAAAGGAATGCGAGGAGGAGGGCGCAGATTCTATCTGTATCAAGGATATGGCTGCCCTGCTCACACCCTTCAGAGCCGCTTCCCTTACAAAGGCTCTCAAGGACAACATCGGCATTCCCGTTCAGCTCCACACTCATTACACCTCGGGACTTGCTTCAATGTGTCTCTTAAAGGCTATTGAAAACGGCTGCGATGCTGTTGATACCGCAATGTCACCTCTTGCCCACGGCACATCTCACACTCCTACAGAGTCAATGGTAGCCGCTCTTCAGGGTACAGAGTATGACACGGGACTTGACCTTGTAAAGCTCACAGCTATCCGTGATTACTTTATGAAGCTCCGCAAGAAGTACATCGACAACGGTCTCCTTGACCCCAAGATGCTCGTTGCAGATGCAAACGCTCTTATCTATCAGGTTCCCGGCGGAATGCTCTCCAACCTCCTGTCCCAGCTTAAGCAAGCAGGCAAGGAGGACAAGCTGGAGGACGTTCTTAAGGAAGTTCCCAGAGTACGTGCAGACGCAGGAAACATTCCCCTTGTTACCCCCTCTTCCCAGATCGTGGGTACACAGGCGGTTTTCAACGTAATAAACGGCGAGCGCTACAAGATGGTTACAAAGGAATTCAAGGACGTTATCGCAGGCAGGTACGGCAAGACTCCCACACCTATCGACCCCGAGTTCAGAAAGTCCATTCTTAAGGGCGAGGAAGCAATTGACTGCCGTCCCGCAGACCTTCTCGAACCCGAGCTTGACAAGCTCAGAGAGGAATGCTCCGAGTGGCTCGAGCAGGAGGAGGACGTTCTCACATACGCAATGTTCCCCAAGGTCGCTCCCAAGTTCTTTGAAAAGCGCCGTGACAGAAAGTACGGCATTGACGGAAAAAATTCCGACGCTGAAAAGAAGATCCATATGGTTTGATGCCATAATATAAAAAGGTAGAACTTCAAAAGCGTTCTACCCCAGATGTTTACAAACTAAACTTTTTAATTCATAATCCGTCTAAGTGACAGCTTAGGCGGATTACTTTTTTTGATATAATATGATATTCAGAAAAAAGCTGCCCGCAAAGGCAGCTTTTATTTTATACTAATAACCAATTGTTCTATAGATAAAGCCGACAGATGAAATAAGACCAGTCTAGGAAAGCGATTGCAGGCGGGCTTTGCGCCCGGCAAGAGAGTGTTGCTTTATAAAGCAACCTGACGACGAATGGGCTTATTTCAGCCGAGGATTTGTCTATAGGTTAATTGGTTATTAGTATTAGCCGTTATCGGTATCATCACTCAGTGCAAAGCACACAAACTTCATAGCCGTCCGCATCTCGCCGTTTATATCCACCGAGGAAAACTCGGGGAAGCACACAAGGTCAAGTCCCACAGACGCAAGATATCCCCTTGCCACTGCAATGGATTTCACTGCCTGATTGACAGCACCCGCCCCTACAGACTGGATCTCCGCCTGACCATTGCTTCGGATAACGCTTGCGATAGCACCCGCAACCGAATTTGGAGAAGAATTTGCCGACACCCTCAGAATATCCATTTCGTGACCGCCCTTTCATATGTAATGCTCTTTTCAGTGTTGCCACTGTCTTACTGCTATTATATACGAAAAGTCAGCCATATGCAAGGATTTGAGGAATTTTTAGCGATTTATCTAATAATAAGCCGCTCTATGCCCAGAGCTTTGCCGCATTTTTCATCAATTTGCATCAAAACGCCGTTGAAAAACGGCAGTTCATCGGATTCTGTGAACCGCACGGGACATTTTGTCCGCTGCTTTTCGATCGCAAGCTCCTTTTTGACCCCCAGCACCGAAAGCTCCGCCCCGCACATTCCCGCATCGGTGATATATGCGGTGTGACCGTCAAGGATAGCTTCGTCGGCGGTCTGGACGTGGGTGTGAGTCCCCATAACTGCGGACACCTTACCCGAAAGATAGAAGCCCATCGCCTTTTTTTCGGAGGTGGCTTCGGCGTGGAAATCCACAAGGATATTTTTCGTGCCGATATCCGCAAGGAGCCTGTCTATGCATTCATAGGGATTGTTGAGAGCCTCCATAAATGCCGTACCCATAAGGTTTATGACAGCAAAGGAATATCTCCCCATATCCACCGTGACAACGCCCTTTCCCACGACTCCCTCGGGATAGTTTGCGGGGCGGAGAAGATTTTCCCTGATGTCGTAATATTCCGTAAATTCCTTTCGGCGGAAGCAGTGGTTGCCTGTGGTGATAACGTCCGCAAAACGGAAAAGCTGCTCCATTGATGCCTTTGTGATGCCGTTGCCGTCGGCTGAATTTTCGCCGTTTGCAATAACAAGGTCAAGCTTTTTCTGCGCCCTGAGCTTCCCGACAGTCCTTTCGGCAAAGTCACAGCCCCTGCTGCCGACAATATCACCGATAAACAGTACATTTATCATAGCTTAAGTCATTCCTCCGTGATGTATTTTTTCCGAACATTTTCTATCATCTGTGCATATTCCCTGCGGATATTTTCGGGAGACATTACCTCCGCATTTTCTCCGAACTGGAACAGCCAGCCGTAAAATGCCGCCCCAGCAACCAGCCGCACACTGACGGTGAATTTGTCATCGCCGTCGGGGATAAGGATAAGATCGGTACCGAATTTGTCCGCCGCCACATTCACAAGGCTGTTGTCAAAGCGGAGGGTGACGGTGCATTCCTCTCCGCTGAACATTGAGAAGGTGGTGGAGGTGTATTTTGCAGGGTCAAAGCCCTCGGGAACAGGCTCGGACTTTTCATCGGTAACGGTGACGTTCTCCATTCGGTCAATGCGGAAATTGGACAGGGTGGGGTATTTCTCCTGCTTGCCCACAAGATAATAGCTGCCGTCATTCCACGCAAGGGCATATGGAGAGCAGGTGCGTCCCCCCTGACGGTATTTTTTCTTCATATCAAGGGTGCGGTCAAAATATCTGAATGATATCCTTCTGCCGCTGTCTATCGCCTGCCTGATAACGTCGATACTGATGTAAATGGACTCATTTTCCGACTTTATCCTGTTTGAAACGTAGACACGGCGGTTTATCTCCTGACCGTGGTACCTGTCCGTAAGCCCCTCCAGCTTTTTCAGCAAAACACGGGACTTTTTCTCGGTGATGAACCGTGAGGAGCTTACTGCGTCCGCAAGAAGCTTTATCTCGGGAAGCTCAAAGCTGCGGCTGCCAAGGTAATACCCAAGCATTTTTCCCACAGGCACGGTGATGATGTCCATTCCGTAGTCCTCCAGAAGCTTTATATCGTCAAGGAGGGTCTTTCTCGCCGCATTTATCCCAAGGGCTTCAAGCCTTTCCGACAGGTCATAAACGGTAAGAGGGTGCTCCTCGTCGGTCTCACGTTCAAAAATATCCGCAAGATATAAAAATTTCAGCTTCTGATTTATTCCCGCTTCCTTTGCCATTATGACCACTTCTTTCTGTTATCAAAGATAAAATCAGTTTAAAATCCGATTAGAATTTGCTAGATCGTATTGACATATTTAATGTTTTATGTTATGATAAATTTACAGAAATCCGATTATGATATTATCGAATTATGGAGGTATTATTATGCAGTATGAAGTAAAAAATGCTCCTCTGCCCGTGCTTATCTGTAAGCTCCAGGCAGGCGAGGCTATCGAGTGCCAGAAGGGCGCAATGTCCTGGATGACACCCACAATGCAGATGCAGACAGGTCTCGGTTCGGGCGGCGGCTCAGGTCTCCTCGGCGCTCTCGGAAAAATGGCTAAGAGTGCTGTAACAGGCGAGTCTATTTTCCGCAATACATATTCCGCAGCAGGCGGTCCCGGCGAAATTGCTTTTGCTTCCACTTTCCCCGGCGACATCATCTGCTTCGACACAACTTCCCGTGACATCGTTGCTCAGAAGTCCGCATATCTTGCAAACACTGTCGGCGTTAATATGGAAATTTTCTTCCAGAAGAAGATCGGCGCAGGTCTTTTCGGCGGCGAGGGCTTCATTATGCAGAGATTTACAGGCAAGGGTATGGTATTTCTCGAGATAAACGGCGGCATCGTTGAATATGACCTTGCTCCCGGTCAGTCAATGCTCATCGACACAGGCTATCTTGCAGCTATGGAAGCTACCTGCTCTATGGACATCGAAACTGTCAAGGGCGTTGGAAATATGCTTCTCGGCGGCGAGGGTCTCTTCAACACAAAGGTAACAGGTCCCGGCAAGATATGGCTCCAGACAATGCCCGCAAATATTCTTGCAAGCGCTATCCAGCCCTATATCGTTACAGGCAACTGATAACCGAATACGCTTTACAAAACCGCCCCGGAGCTTTCCGCAGGCGGTTTTTTTATCGAAGAAAATTATCAGTAGCCGTCAGTGCCCTCAATGGAATCGTCATTTTCCACCCAGCTCTGAACGTTTATGGTGGTGTATTTGTCGTGGGTGTTGCGGATAATGACGGTGGCAATGCCTGCGTTTATGATAAGGCGCTTGCACATTGAGCAGGGCTCAACATCGCCGTACAGCTCCCCTGTTTTTGCATCGTGACAGGCAAGGTAGATAGTGGAGCCGATGGTGTCGCTCCTTTCGGCGGAGATAATTGCGTTTGCCTCGGCGTGGACGCTGCGGCATAGCTCGTATCTCTGACCCTTGGGGATACCGAGCTTTTCCCTTGTGCAGTAGCCAAGGTCGCAGCAGTTCATTCTGCCTCTGGGTGCGCCCACATATCCCGTGGAAACTATTTCATCATTTTTAACGATTATCGCTCCGAAATTTCTGCGCAGGCAGGTTCCCCGCTCAAGAACGGTCTCGGCGATGTCAAGGTAATAATTTATTTTGTCCCGTCTCTGAACTGTGCTCATCTGGCTGTATGCCCCTTTCCGATTTTATATAATTTTTATAATATAATAAGTATAGCAGAAACGCCGTGAAAATGCAAGAGAATTTATGTATTATGATATGATCTGCACAAAGCTGTCCGAAAGCTTTACATCAATAAAATATCACGGGGTATGTACACAAAAAGTTCACAAAAGAAGATGAAATATGTGGTATAATATTTTTAATCATACGCAAAAACAGGGAAAGGAGTCTGTCTTATGGCTATTACCAAAAAAAGAGACACCAGTGACAGCCGCATAGCTTCGCTTAAGCTTCAGGACAAGGAATACAATGAAATATACCGCAAATGGCGTATTGAACACAAAAAGGACTACGGCTTCTACTTTCTTGACAACTCCGACGAGCTTACCTACCGTGACGGTGAGGGCTTCATTACCGAATCGCCCCGGGCGGCGGAACGCTCCGTTATCGTCGAGATACATTCCCTGCTTGCGAAATTTTTATGCATATACACGGTATTAAATCTCCTTATCTGGGCGATAAAAACCGTTGCCCCTCTCGGAGATGTACCCTTTTTCTATTATATTATGCGGCTGATATCCGCAAATGAATACACGGCGGTGCTTTCGGATTATCTTGTGAAGATAATCACCCGTGTCCTGCCCGTGTTCTATCTTCTCAAAAAAATAAAAATGCCCCGAAAGCTGCTTATGCCGATGAAGATATACAACAAGCCTCTTTTCGGCATCGCTGCGCCTATGGCAATGCTCACCTTCGGCATAGCCACCGTTCTTTCAAATATCCAGCACACCTTTGTGTCAATTATCGGCATAGACCCGAATTACAGCGTGTGGATACCACGGAACAAGCTGTGCTTTGCCCTTTCCGCACTGCTTTCGGCGGTCATAATACCCATTATCAGCGAGATAATCCACCACGGAATAATTTTGCAGATACTAAAACAGTTCGGTGACGGCTACGCCCTGGTACTCACAAGCATCATTGCCGCTGCGACCACGGGAAATTATCATTCGTTCCTGTTTTCATTCACCGTAATGCTGGTGATAGGCTTTTTCGTAGTCCGCACGGGCTCGCTGGCATCGGGCTTCATTATGCGTATCCTCATAAGCTCAACGGTGTATTTTCTCACGGTGATACGCTGCTCTCAGCCCCCCGAGGGAATGTATATGACTATAACCGTGACGCTTCTGCTCATTTACATCACCGTAGGCTTTATCGCCGTGGCAATGTTCATCGGAAAGCACAGCAACAAGATAAGCCTGCCCCTTTACAAAATGTACCTTGACACCCACGAACGCATTATGTGCTGTCTCACAAACGCTTCGGTGCTTATGTGGATAAGCCTTTCGCTTACTCTGATGATACTGGAGACAAAATGGCTGTGACGGACGATATTTATATGAAAAGAGCCTTGCAGCTTGCTGGTGCGGCGGCGGCTGAGGGGGAAGTCCCCGTGGGCGCTGTGGTCGTCCGCAAAAGCGACGGCAGGATAGTGGGCGAGGGTCGCAACAGGCGTGAAAAAAGCCGCAGTCCTCTGGCTCACGCCGAGCTTGAAGCCATACAGAATGCCGCAGGGTATCTTGGCGGCTGGCGGCTCTCGGGCTGCGATATGTACGTTACCCTTGAGCCCTGCCCTATGTGTACGGGCGGGATAATAAACTCCCGCATCGACAGGGTGATATACGGTGCATATGACAAAAAGGCAGGCTCCTTAGGTTCTGTGACAGACCTTTCCCGTCTGCCCTACAATCACCGTCCCGGTATCACAGGCGGATATATGGAAAACGAATGCGCACAGGTGCTTAAAATATTTTTTAAGAAAATGAGGAATGAAAGAATGGAAGGAATAAAGCTTGTCAAAGCCGAAACGGAGGATCAGCTGAAAAGAGTTGCGGATCTTGCGGACAGCATATGGCACGAGTATTTTCCAAAAATACTCTCTTCCGGACAGATAGATTTTATGGTGGAAAAGTTCTGCTCCTTTGAGGCTGAAAAGGAAAATCTCAAAGAGGGATATGAATATTATTTCATCAAAAAGGGCGGAAATGACGTTGGTTACACTGCCATAAAGCCCGACGGAGACAGGCTTTTTCTATCAAAGCTTTATCTGAAAAAGGAAGAGCGAGGAAAGAAATATGCCCGAAAGGCTCTGGAGCAGCTTACGGACATTGCCCGTGAGAGAGGTCTCAGGGCAATATGGCTCACGGTGAACAAGTATAATGACACCACCATTGCCGCTTACAGGGCTATGGGCTTTGTGACAACAGGCGACGGTGTTACCGACATCGGAAACGGCTTTGTTATGGACGATTATTTTATGGAACTTGATCTAAACTTGATCTAAGGGAGGAAAAGTAATGAGCTATTATGTTGATGAACAGACTCTCAGAGAGGTAATAGAGCTTGTGGGCAAAACTGCCGCAGCTGCCTGCATTTCTTCATTCCTGAGTGAAGTTGTGCTTAAGGCTGTGGTCAATGCCCGCCCCACAAAGATAGTGGTGGAAAACGGCATACCTGCGGCGCTTTACACTATCGGCTCGGGTGACAAGCCCTCTGCGGTATATGTAAGCTCCCGCCGTTCAAAGGTGGACTGGAAACCTGTGATATTCTTCGGAGCTGTCTTTGCAGGCTGCAAATATATCCTCGATTACAGAGAGAAAAATATTGCAAATGTAAAGTGATAAAATCTTTAGGGGACGGGTCTTATGGATAAAAACGAAATATACGGGTATCTCACCGCCAAGGGCATTCCCTATGAAAAGGCTGAACACAAGGCTGTTTTCAATATGGACGAGCTTAGCGGAATAAACCTCCCCCACCCCGAATGGGAGGCAAAAAATCTCCTTGTGAGAGATGACAAAAAGCGAAACTATTACCTTATCACGGTAAGGGGCGAAAAGCGTGTTGACCTTAAGGAATTTCGGAAGCAGCACGGGCTCAGAAATCTCTCCTTTGCGTCCGAAGCCGACCTTATGGAATATATGTCCCTGACTCCCGGCTCGGTGACACCCCTGGGGCTTTTGAATGACCCGCTGCACTGTGTCATATTCTTCCTTGACGCTGAGTTTGAGGGAAATATGATAGGCGTTCACCCAAATGACAACACCGCTACCCTGTGGCTGGAAGCAGATGACCTTGTAAGGCTCATCAGAGAGCACGGGAATGAAGTAAATATCGTTCAGATACAATAATCAACAACTGAAAGGAAAAATCACAGCAAAATGAGCGCAAAGAAAAAAGATTACGATAACGAAAGCATAAGCATATTAAAGGGTGCGGACAGAGTAAGAAAGCGCCCTGCGGTAATTTTCGGCTCCGATGACCTTGAAGGCTGCAAGCACTCGGTCTTTGAGATAGTCTCAAACTCCATAGATGAAGCCCGTGACGGTCACGGCGATAAGATCATCGTCACAAGCTACCTTGACCACTCTGTTGAAGTCGAGGACTTCGGACGTGGCTGCCCCGTTGACTTCAACAACTCCGAGCAGCGCTGGAACTGGGAGCTTGTTTACTGCGAGCTTTACGCAGGCGGCAAATATGACAACAACGACTATGAATTTTCACTGGGTCTCAACGGTCTGGGTGCCTGTGCAACGCAGTATGCTTCGGAATATATGGACGTTGAGGTACTCCGTGACGGATACAAATACAACCTCCATTTTGAAAAGGGCGAAAACGTGGGCGGTCTTTCCAAGGAACCGTCAAAGTCCAGAAAAACAGGAACAAAGACCCGCTGGAAGCCCGATTCCGAGGTTTTCACGGATATAAATATCCCTGCGGATTATTTTGAGTCTGTGCTCAAAAAACAGGCGGTGGTAAACCCCAGGGTCACCTTTATACTCCGTATCGAAAAGGAAACAGGGGGCTTTGACGAGAAGGAATATTACTACGAAAACGGCATCACCGACTATCTTAAGGAGATCGTAGGCGAGGAAAACCTCACGGCACTCCAATTCTGCTCCTGTGAGAGAAAGGGACGTGACGCTGCGGACAGACCCGAATACAAGATGAAGCTCTCCTGCGCATTCACATTCTCCAAAACCGTAAGCTTTCAGGAATATTACCACAATTCAAGCTTCCTTGAATATGACGGAACCCCTCAGAAAGCCGTAAGGCAGGCATTCCGCTCATCTATCGACAATTACATCAAGACCGCAAACAAGTATCAGAAGAACGAAAAGTCCGTTAAGGACGATGATATCGCTGACAGCCTTGTGCTCATATCCTCCACCTTTTCCACATACACATCATACGAGAACCAGACCAAAAAGGCGATAAACAACAAGTCTATCTATGAAAATATGGTGGACTTCTTAAAGCATCAGCTGGAGGTCTATTTCATCGAAAATCCCGACGATGCCAACAAAATTGCAGATCAGATACTTATAAACAAGCGTGCGAGAGAATCTGCGGACAGGATAAGGGCGAACACCAAAAACAGCCTTACAAAACAGATAGACCTTGCTAATATGGTCGAAAAATTTGTTGACTGCCGAACAAGGGACAAGTCACGCCGTGAGGTCTACATCGTTGAGGGTGACTCGGCTCTCGGCTCCTGCAAGACCGCAAGAAATGCGGAATTTCAGGCAATTATCCCCATTCGTGGAAAGATACTCAACTGCCTTAAGGCGGATTACGAAAAGATATTCAAAAACGATATCATAACCGACCTTATAAAAGTGCTGGGCTGCGGTGTTGAGGTAAAATCAAAGGCAAACAAGGAGCTTTCCAGCTTTTCTATGGACAATTTCCGCTGGAACAAGGTCATTATCTGTACCGATGCCGATGTGGACGGATTTCAGATAAGAACTCTTGTGCTCACGATGCTCTACCGTCTCACCCCCACCCTTATCGAGCAGGGCTGCGTTTATATCGCCGAATCTCCCCTGTTTGAGATAACCACAAAAAAGATGACCTATTTTGCTTATGACGAAAAGGAAAAGACCGAGATACTGGCAAAGATAGGCGATGAAAAATACAAGCTCGACCGCTCGAAAGGTCTCGGTGAGAATGACCCCGAAATGATGTCACTCACCACTATGAACCCCGAAACAAGACGGCTTATCAAAATAACCCCCGCCGATGCGGAGGCTACCTCCAAAATGTTCGACCTGCTCCTCGGAAATGACCTTGACGGACGCAAGGACTACATCTCCGAAAACGGCAGCGCTTATCTTGAGCTTGCGGATATAAGCTGAACTTCAAACCGCAATTTATGCAGCATAAACCGAAAGGAAATTTATAATGAATCTTGATGACCTGAGAAAAGAAATAAACGACATTGACGGACAGATGCTCCAGCTCTTCCTCAAAAGAATGGAGGTCTGCAAAAGCATTGCTCTTTACAAAAAAGAGCACGGTCTCCCCATTTTGCAGGAGGGCAGAGAGCAGCAGGTGATAGAAAATATCAGAGCCGCTTCCCCAGAGCATATGGCAGACCCTGCGGCGGTTATGTTCACGGAAATTATGGACATAAGCAAGTGTGTTCAGGCAGAGGTGAACACCTGGGGAAAAATTTACGAAAAGCCCGAGCTTTTCTGTCCCGAAAGGGCGCAGGTCATTGCCTGCCAGGGAACATCGGGGGCATATGCCGAGGCTGCCTGCGTTAAGCTTTTCGGCAAGGACAAGCCTATCCGCTTCGTTTCGGGCTTCAAGGACGTTGTTGACTTAGTTGAGCGTGGCAGAGCGGATTTCGGCATTCTCCCCCTTGAAAACTCCACCGTAGGCTCCATTGCGGAGACCTATGACCTTATGGCAAGCCACGATTTTTACATAAACAACATTATCCGTGTGGAGATAACCCACTGCTTTGCGGTGAAGCCCGAAACCGACCCTGCCGATGTACGGAAGGTATTTTCAAAGCGTGAGGCGCTTGCCCAGTGCTCCGCATATCTCAGCAAGAACGGACTTGAACCTATGGATTACGCCAACACCGCCCTTGCGGCTGAAATGGTGAAAAACAGCCCTGACAACACTATCGGCTGCATATGCTCCAGGTCCTGCGCCGAGATGAACGGGCTGAAAATAGTTGAGGAGCACGCTGCGGACGCATATCCCAATTACACAAGATTTATCTGCTTCTCGAAGCACTTTGCCGCTCCCGAGAACGCAAACACTATCTCCGTTTCCTTCTCCGTTCCCCATACCCCCGGAGGACTTTACAGAATACTTACCAAATTTGCGGTATATGGTCTCAACCTGAAAAAGATCGTGAACAAAACCGTTGCGGGCAAGGATTTTGAAGCGGTCATCTTCCTTGACTTCGACGGCTCATACACCAACCGCAAGGTCGCCGCTTTCCTTGATGACCTGAAAATGGGTATGGGTTATTTCAAGTTCCTTGGCAATTTTACGGAAACGTACTGATGCAATAAAAACTCTCCGAGGAGGTGCGAAAATATGGATAATAAGCCAAAAGCCGTTAAGATACGCCTTGACAGCCTTATACTTATGACCGTATTTGCCGTGACCTCCTTTGCTCTTATGTGGACGGCGGTAAGCTGCTTCAAGAGGATAAGGGCGGCTTATGAAAACTCCTCGGAATGTCTCGGAGCGGCACGCTTTGCCGCAAATCATCTGAGAAGCGCCGAAGGGGATATCAGCATTTACACTGCCGAAAACGGTCTCCTCGACAGGATAATAATATCCCGAAATGACGAATATGACGATGTTATCACCCTGCGCAGCGGAAGCCTGTGGGAAGCCGTTGTCAGGGACGGCAGCGGCGAATCTCTCGGTGAGAGCATATTTTCCGCCGACAGCGTATATATATGCAGCTCGGGTGCAGGCACCGTGAAGATAACCGCCTGCTCCGATTCGGGGCAGGAAATGACCGTTTTCGCACAGCCATCGTCAGAGCCTGAATTTTACATTTCCGAAGGGGTGATATACCCTTGAGACGTTCGGTTTTCGGCGCTCCCCGATCCAACGGAGCTATACGGATAAATCCCTTTTTTATTGAGACTGCCATAATCCTCCCCGTGTTTGCGCTTTGCTGCTGCGCTGTTCTCCGCACCCTTGCCGCAGCGGCGCAGAGAGCGGACAATGAGCGGACATATGCCGCTGCGGTGGCGTGTGCGGAATCCTGGTGCGAGCTGTTTTCCGCTTCGGGCAGCACCGAGCTTGCGACGGAGGAGCTTTTCGGCAATGATGCCGCAAAGGCAAATGAGGACAGTATGTCCTTTGTGATACCCTGTGACGGGCTTTTCGCATATTCCCCCGACAACGGCACGGCGGCGGTATATATCACCGAAAGCGTTGAGGAATGCAAGGGCAATGGACTTATCTACGGACAGCTCATAACCTCGGACATAAGCCTTGTGTGGGAGGGCGGCAGAGTGGAGCAGTCAGCGGTTTACTACTCCCCATATTCCGTGAGCTTTGCCGATGAAAGTGAGGGGTCGGAATGAATGACAGGATAAAAGCTGTACGTGTTCCGGGCTTTCTGACCATACTTTCCGTTTTTATCATAATCGCCCTTGCGGTCATAGGCACGGCGGCGCTTTCCGCCACGGGCAGAGGAAGCAGGCTTACGGAAAAAAGCGAGGAATGGCTCACAAAATACCGTGATGCGGAAAATCTCACCGAAATAAGGCTCAGCCGGATAGACGGCTGCATTGCCGTCGCTGCGGATTCGGGGCTTTTTGATATGAATTTCGAGGCTCTTGTGAGCGGGCTTGATTTTATCACCCTTGAAAACGAAAACGGATATTACACTGTTACCTGCAAAACTCCCATTGATGACAGGGCTTACATATACCTTGAGCTGAAGATCGACAGCAGCCCCGATGACAGACGGGGAAGCTATGAGATCACCCGAAAAGCCGTGGTCTATGCAGATGAAGCTTCCGATGAAGAGGAAGATCGGCTGAACGTATGGCAGGGATTTTAAGGAAGGGGAATTATTATGACTTCGATAAGTGATATACTGAAAGAGGCTGTCAGTCTCGGTGCATCGGACATTTTCATCGTTTCGGGCACGGCGGTGAGCTTCAAGGTGTTCGGAAACGTTATTGCCGTGGACAACGAGATCGTTATGCCCGCAGACGCTGAAAAGATGATAAGCGAGATATTCGGGCTTGCGGATATCAATAAAAAGACCGATGAAGTGAGCAGGGAAATGGATTTCTCATTCTCATTCGCAGGAGTGGGACGATTCAGAGTAAATGTTTACAGACAGCGAAGCACTCTTGCGGCGGTGCTCAGAAACGTGCTTTTTGAGCTGCCCGACAGCAGTGCTCTGAATATCCCCGAGGAAATTATGTCCCTTGCGGACGCAAACAACGGCATCATACTTATCACAGGTGCTGCGGGAAGCGGCAAATCCACCACCCTCACCTGTATGATAGACAGGATAAATTCCCGCCGCAGAGGGCATATCGTGACCATTGAGGACCCTATCGAATTCCTCCACAAGCACAAGCAGAGCATCATCAGCCAGCGTGAGATAGGCATTGACACCGACAGCTATGCTGATGCTCTGAGAGCCGCCTTAAGGCAGTCCCCCAATGTCATTCTATTAGGCGAGATGCGTGACAACGAGACTATGAGCATTGCTATGACCGCCGCAGAAACAGGTCAGCTGGTGCTGTCCACCCTCCACACTCTGGGCGCTGTGAACACCATTGACCGTATCATCGACTCATTCCCCACAAATCAGCAGCATCAGATCAGAATGCAGCTCTCAATGGTGCTCAGAGCCGTAGTTTCCCAGCAGCTCCTGCCGGATAAAAACGGAACCCTCCACCCCGTTTTCGAGGTGATGACCGTCAACAGCGCCATTCGCACGATGATACGTGAGCACAAGACACATCAGATCGAGACCGTTATGCAGACCTCAAAGGGTATGCAGACTATGGACACTGCAATATTCAGACTTTTGTCGGAGAGCATCATCTCTGAGGATACAGCGGTCCTTTACGCTTCAAATCCCGAAATGATGAAGAAAAAGATCGAACTTCATCGAAATGGTGACATCTGATAAGCCTATAATTTTTATAGGTTTTTATCACAAATTGTAACAATCGCCATATCGTAAACGTTTGCTTTTGTTAAGCTCTACAAAAATGATCCGTAACGGTAAAAATACACGAAAATACTGGACAATTCAATACATTTATGCTATAATAAATAGCATAGGATACTATGTCAATTTGATTTATTTCCCACCACAAAAAGGAGATCGATCTTATGAATAACAATGATAAAAAACGCAAGGTTTTCCAGTCCCTCAGTGCATTTGCTTTTGCGCTGACCGTATTTGCAGCCAACAGTCAGGCAGGCGGCGTTTCCGCTGAAACCATTGACCTGACAGGCGGTATGGCAGGCACCTCCATCTCTGACACAAATCAGGGCGATGACAGCAGTGATGTCAGTGAGGACGGCGGCATTGACGAGCAGGCTAACGGGGACAATGCCGATGATATTGCCACTACATATGATGAAGAGGCTTATGCCGAAGATGAGGCACAGTCTGAGGATACTGCTTACGAAGAAGCCGATGTAAGCTATGAGGAGCAGACCGATGAGACTGTTTCCGAAGAGGCTGATGAAAGCTATGAGGAGCAGACCGATGAGACTGTTTCCGAAGAGACCGACAAAAGCTCCGACGAGCAGACTGACGAAGCTGCTGACGAAGAAATGTCCGCAGACCCGATAATTCTCTACTCTCTCGCAGACGGCAAGCCTGCTGATCCCAATGCTCTCTTGAACGCTGCAAAGGGCTATACTGTATTCATCGAGGGTGACTACAGCCAGTACGGCAGCGGCGGAAACATTGATATGGGTGACGGTAAGGCTGTTGTTGCAGTAGGCGGAAATATGTACTTCAACAACACCAAGGCAGCCAGCATCGAAGTCGGCAAGAATATGTACGGCAATGCAGGCGATGATACCAAGACTGCTGTAGGCGAGGAATGTCAGATCGACTTTAACGAAGCTTTCAGAGACCTGAGAAACACTTCCCGGCAGATGTCAAAGCTTGAAGGCAGCGTTGGCGTGAGCAGCACTGATGAAAGCAGCTATATCAGAAACAATTACGGCACTCTTACATTCAAGGGCGGCAACACTGATGTAAATATATTCACTCTTTCCGTTGATGAATTTATGGCGCTCAAGGGCGGCACATCTGATCTTGCTATAAACTACGATGTTCCCGACGGTTCTTCCGTTATCATAAACATCACAGGCAGCGGCGATCTTAACCTCTGCGCCGGCTGGGGCACAAGCTATGCTACGACAGGTCAGCTCACCAGCGGCAACAAGTACGGCAACTCCAAGGTGCTCATCAATGTCACCGAGGCTGAGAATGTTCAGATAGGTGCAGGCATAGGAAGCCTTCTCGCTCCCAACTCCAACCTTACATCTGCTGACAACTACTCTAATAATCACTTTGAGGGTCAGGTCATTGCCAAGAGCTTTACCGGAAGCATTGAGTTCGGTTCAAGCCCTTACGAGGAAAATGACAAGATCAAGGATATCATCAAGCCCGGCACTCCTGTTGCACCTGTAAATCCTGATAAGCCTACTAACCCTGATAAGCCTACAAATCCCGATCAGCCTACTACACCTGATCAGCCTACAAATCCCGATCAGCCTACAAATCCCGATCAGCCCACAAATCCTGATCAGCCTACAACTCCTGATCAGCCCTCAACTCCTGATCAGCCTACAAATCCTGATCAGCCTGTAACTCCCGATCAGCCCACAAATCCTGATCAGCCCACAAATCCTGATCAGCCCACAAATCCTGATCAGCCCTCAACTCCTGATCAGCCCTCAACTCCTGATCAGCCCACAAATCCTGATCAGCCCACAAATCCTGATCAGCCCACAAATCCTGATCAGCCCTCAACTCCTGATCAGCCCACAAATCCTGATCAGCCTACTACACCTGATCAGCCTGTAACTCCCGATCAGCCCACAAATCCTGATCAGCCCTCAACTCCTGATCAGCCTACTACACCTGATAAGCCTACAACTCCTGATCAGCCTGTAACTCCCGATCAGCCTACTACTCCTGATCAGCCTACAACTCCTGATCAGCCTACAACTCCTGATCAGCCTGTAACTCCCGATCAGCCTGTAACTCCCGATCAGCCTGTAACTCCCGATCAGCCTACTACACCTGATAAGCCTACAACTCCTGATCAGCCCTCTAATTCTGATCAGCCTACTACACCTGATCAGCCTATAACTCCTGATCAGCCCTCAACTCCTGATCAGCCTACAACTCCCGATCAGCCTACAACTCCTGATCAGCCTACAACTCCTGATCAGCCTACTACACCCGATCAGCCTGTAAATCCTGATCAGCCTACTACTCCTGATCAGCCCACAAATCCTGATCAGCCCACAAATCCTGATCAGCCTACTACACCTGATCAGCCTACAACTCCCGATCAGCCTACAACTCCCGATCAGCCTACAACTCCTGATCAGCCCACAAATCCTGATCAGCCTACAACTCCTGATCAGCCCACAACTCCTGATCAGCCCACAAATCCTGATCAGCCTACTACACCTGATCAGCCTACAACTCCTGATCAGCCCACAACTCCTGATCAGCCTACAACTCCTGATCAGCCTACAACTCCTGATCAGCCTACTACACCCGATCAGCCTACTACACCCGATCAGCCTGTAACTCCCAATCAGCCTGTAAATCCCGAGCAGCCTACTAC
The DNA here is from genome assembly GCA_934486875.1 of uncultured Oscillospiraceae bacterium. GTDB lineage: Bacteria > Bacillota > Clostridia > Oscillospirales > Ruminococcaceae > Huintestinicola. The sequence goes on along the minus strand of CAKSPU010000002.1, from coordinate 71,003 downwards.
ACCGGAGCAGCCCGAGGATACAACCTTTGTCAACATTCCCGATTTTGATACACCTCTCGGAAACTACATTGACATTGAAGAGACTGAAGTTCCTCTCGGTGATTTCATCGACATTGAGGATCCCGATGTTCCTCTTACCGACTCCGCTGTTGATAACCCCAAGACAGGCGAGGATCGCAGCTTCTTTAACTTCGCTGCACTCTCCGCTATGGCTTCCGCAGCCGTTCTGGTATTCGCAGCAAGAAGAAAGTATGACGGCAGCAAGTATGAAAGCTGATTGACAAATCAAAACAAAAGCAGTGGCTCAGACAATTTGCCTGAGCCACTGCTTTTTTATACATACAGAAAAACAAGCCACCTCAGAGAGATGGCTTGAAATGGCTTGTTTGATTACCGTTTATACTAAGAACCAATTAAAAACTGTACAAAAAATCGAGCATAATCTTGCATATATGGATTATGCGAAGATTTTTTGTCTACAGTTTTATTGGTTATTAGTATTAATCTTCGCTTTCGGGTGCTTCGTCCTTAACGGTGACTTTCATTCGTATTATCCTGTTGTCCTCCGCATCAAGCACCTCTATGACAAATCTGCCGCTTTCGGTCACATCGCCCTTGTCGGGAATGCGTCCGAAAAGCTCCATTGCCCAGCCGCCCATTGTGTAGCTTTCAGTATCAATGGAATTTTCAGGCAGCTCCGCATATTCCTCGAAATCGCTTATATTGAGCTCTGCGGCACATTCATATACATTATCCGCCAGCTTGACACAGGAATGCTCCTCCTCGTCAGCCTCGTCATATATATCGCCGAGAAGCTCCTCAATAAGGTCCTCCATTGTTACCATACCGTAGGTTCCGCCGTACTGATCCTTGATTATCGCCATATGCACCTTTTCCTTCTGCATACGGGCAAGCACCTCGGAAACGGTGGCAAACTCGGTTATGTAGATAAGCTCGTGGATTATGCTTTCGATATCCGCAGGCTTTTCGTCGCTCACTATCATCTTGAAAAAGTCACGCTCGTGGATAAATCCGATGATGTTGTCGATATTCTTCTCGTAAACGGGCATTCGGGAATACTGTTCCTTGAAGAACACGTCACGGATATGGTCAATGCTGTCGTGACGCTCAACGGCGGTTATGCGCACACGGGGAATGAGCACCTCGGATATATTCTTATCATCAAATTCAAGAGCCGAACGCACCAGGTCGCTCTCCTGCTCTTCAAGAACGCCCTCTTCCTCGATCTCGTCGATTATGTATTTGAGTTCGTCCTCAGTGACTGAGGGAGCACCCTTGCCGCTGCCGAAAAACTTTGATGCAGCTTTCTGAAGTGCGCCGAAAAATATGGTCACAGGGGTGAGCACGACCAGAAAAAATCTCAAGGCACCGCTGACCGCAGGAGCGATGGTGTCGGCGTGCTGTTTTGCAATGCTTTTGGGGAGGATCTCACCGAAAATAAGTACCAGCAGTGTCATTGCCACTGTTGATATGGCGGCGGCGGTTCCCGTTCCGTACTTTTCCGCAAACAATGTGGTGCAGATGAGAGTTGCAAGGGAGGCTGAGAGGATATTTACAATGTTGTTGCCCACAAGGATAGTGGTTATGGTCTTGTCATACTCCTCCGCCAGCTTCAGCGTCCGTTCAGCTTTCTTGTTTCCCTCCGCCGCCTCGTGCTTGAGACGTATCTTGTTGACAGACGATATCGCTGTCTCCGATGACGAAAAGAATGCCGAAAGCGCAAGCAGCACAATTATCGCGACATATTCCATAAAAAATTATCAAACCTTTCCGCAGGAAACGCCTGCATCGTAAATTGTCAGACAGATAAAAGGCGCCCCCGAAGCCATATGACTGCGGGGGCAAGATCATGATATAGGATTATGGGGGATTCCCACGACGGTCGGGGTAAAACCGCCGTGGGCGAAATTAGGGGGTTCTTTTATAAGGCTGTGAGGGGTAAACACAGTCCAGATAAAAGTTTGAAATGAAATTCATACTCATTTCTGAGTACGCTTATATAATACCCTGTCAATGTGTAAATTATGTGAAAGCAAACTGAAAGTGAAATGAAACAGCATTTCACCAAAAAAGCACGCTTCCGCACCCGTTTTTATCCTATCAAATCTGCTCCGCAGGAGGGCACATCTGTCTGCGGCGGATTTTCCGCCTGTAATATTACTATATCTATGTATAGTAATATTACATTCTATAATACCACTTTGCGGAAAATTTTTCAAGTGTTTTTTGATTTTTTTACGGGCAATTTACAAAAATGACCGCAGATAATTTCTGCGGTCACTCATATAGCTATTATTTATCAGCTCTTGAACATCTTTTCGGGATCGTATCTCTTATAGGAATCTGCATTCTTCTCAACAGTCTGAGCGGCAGTCCATTCGGAAACCATTCCGTCGAAATCATCGGACTTCATTTCGGAGAGAAGAGATGATCTTGCGCTTGTGAAATACTCTTCATCTTCAAGGATATCAAGCTTTACAACAAGATAATAATGCTCGCCGTCGGCGGTCTCGATTATCTGAACATCGCCCTTGTTCATCTCGTCAAAGACCTTGTTGGCAACATCTGCACAGGGAACGGTGCGGTCCGCCTTTTCGATAACGGTCATATTGGAATCTACAGTGCCGACCTGTGTTGTCTGAGCATCTGCTGCGGTGGTTTCTGCGGCAGATGTATCAGTCTCGGCTGATGTCTCGAACTCGGAAGCGTCTTCATCGGGAGAGGTGGTTTCCTCCGCTGCTTCTGTCTCTGCGGGTGCTGTAGTCTCTGCAAGAGCCTCAGTTTCGGCAGTATCCTCGGTCATTTCCTCGTCATCGGAGGGAAGTGCGGCTTCTGCGGGGGACTGGGAGACCTCTGCTGTGGTTTCTGCTGTATCATCGGCAGCTGTTTCCTCTGCATTGACAGCAGCCTCTGCTTCCTCGGCAGTGGCTGCTTCCTCGGCAGCAGCAGCTTCCTCGGCAGCCTTTTTCAGATTTTCGTAATATGTCACATACTCGGCGTTAAGCTCGTCAAAATCCTCGCCGTTTTTATAGCGCTCCATATAGCTGTTGAGCATTTCCATACGCTCAGCCTTGCCGTCGGATTTGAGGAGATTGCCCTCGCCGTCCTTCAGCTCAACATCAATATAATTGATAAGAGCGTAGTTTTCATCAAGATATGTCTTTATCTCGTCATCGGAAACGGCTCTCTCGCCGCCCTCGGAGTAAATGGTCTCGAAAAGCTTCTGCTTCTTGGCGGAGTTGAGGAAAATAGACTTGTAGGAATTTTCGCTGATGCCCATTGAGGTGTAATAATCGCCTGCATAGTCCCAGAGCTGGTCAAGGTAGACCTGTGCGGACTGCTTGTCATCATCGGTGAGGGTAAGACCGTATTCGTCAAACTTGGCTTCAACAGCGGCATAATCCTGCATAAGCTCGGTGGCTCTGTCATACACCCACTGCTTTGCGTCAACGCCGTCTATCTGAGAGGAGTAGAGGGGCAGTGTTACGGTCTCGGAGGACTGAGCGGCAGCACCCTCGGGGCTGAGGTCGGCAGATGTATCGGTCTGCTCACCCAGCTTCTGCTGAGCCTCGTAATTTGCGCTGTCCAGGTAATAGATGAACACGCCCGCAGGTATCTGCACGCCGTCAATAACAGCTCCCCAGGTGGTTTTTTCGCCGCAGGCTGTGAGAGAACTCATCATAGCGGCAGCACAGCCGAGGGCTGCGATCTTCTTTATATTAAGCTTTGTCATTTTGATTTGACCAATCCTTTCGCTTTTCATAGATACCTTACATTATATCATATTTCGCCCGAACTGTCTATATAATTATTTTACTTCCGTCGATTTATTTAATTTTATGCCTGTTTATCGCCCCGCTGTTATCATACTGCACAAAAATATCCCGTGAAATTCATCACGGGATTTTTTTGTATCATAAAAGTGAAATTCTGATGCCCACTACTCCGTACATTGCCTGCTTTTCTGCGGAATAATACTTTTCCATATCCCTCGGAGAAGCTGTATCAACATTTTTTTCGGTGTAGCCGCACTCCGTCAGCGGCAATTCTCGGTAAAGTTCGTCAAAGGACCTGAATATAAACAGCTCCTCAACCTTAACATCAACAGTATCATCGGCTTTTTCTGTGTTGATAAAAGTAATGGTATCACCAATTGAAACCGCCTGCCGTTTTTCATCATAAAGCCTGAGTTCAATGGTTTTTGTTCCCGATCTTATCTTTTCTAACGGTGACGGCGTTAAATTCATAACGTGATTTTTCATTTAATACAAATACTAAGAACCAATTAAAAACTGCACAAAAAATCGAGCATAATCTTGCATATATGGATTATGCAAAGATTTTTTGTCAGCAGTTTTATTGGTTATTAGTATTATACCTCCTATTGCGGATTATTACTTGGAAACGATTATCTGAAGTGACTCAGGCTCGCTTCCTCTTGAAGCGGTGAACTGATAGGTCGGTGCTGCATTGCCGTCATAAATGGGAGTTCTGACAAGATTTATCCTTGTGCTTCTCTCGGGGGAATTGCTGTCGTATGCGTCGATAACGAACCTGTTGGGGTTTTCCGCATCACGGGCAATGCGAACAGCGTTCATTGCAGTGCCACCGTAAACGATGACCGCAGGGCTTCCTGTTGTAAGCTCGTTTATGAGGCTGTCAAAGGCTTTATCGCCCTCGTAGCCGAAATCGTAAACATCGCACTTGCCCGACTTCGTATATGCCTCAAACCATTTGAGCATATTCATAATTGACAGGTCATCGCCCTGACACACGGAGCTGTCGATGAGCACGCATTCATATGAAGTAAAGCCTTTGAGCTTATTGAACGTAATGGTGCGCAAAAACTCGGTGAAATCGTCGGATTTGGGTGCATCAAAGCTGTAGTCAGAGGTTATGACCTTCATCATATGGCTGTCGATGTAATCTCTTGTGTCGTCGCTGTAGCCAAGAAGTCCGTTTCTGATGTGGCGGAAATCCCACTTGTCGGGAAGGGTGAGGTACTCGTTGTAGGAATCAAGGATATCCATCGTAACGGCGGAAAGGTCGGTCTTATTGTCGGTAAAGCTCTGTACCTTGCTGATGTCATAGCCGTCAACAGCCTTGCCCTCGGTGGTGGTATAGCCGCTTTCGGCAAGCTTCAGCTCGCCTGTGTAGTAGGCTCTGATAAGTCCCGCAATGCCCTTGTCGGTGCCGTTTGGAGCAAAGTCGGAGCGGAAATTGCTGTAGCCGATGCCGTCCTTGAGAACATTGAAGCCCGAATCTGCTATAACATAGCCCTTCTTGCCGCTGTCCTCCTCAATGGTTATCTGATTGTAGGACATAAAGCTCTGTATCTTCTCATAGATGTTTTCAAGAGCGTCCGCATTTGATGCCTGGAAGAACTGACCGTTCGTATCCTCTGCGATATTGAAAAGATACTCGGTGTCTATCTCCTTGCCGAGACCAATTGTGAAAACGGTGATGCCGTTTTTCCTTGCAAGCTCGATCGCTTGCTGCTCGGCAGCCTGATTATAATTCGAGGGCATACCGTCGGTGAGCAGGATTATGTAATTCTTATCGCTGGGGCGGACATTTCCGAACTCGCTCACTGCGCTCTTTATAGCTCCTGCGATCTCGGTTCCCGAAAATGTCTGCTTTTTGTTCCTGATATCGGAGATCTTCTGCTTGACATTATCGTTGTCAGATGAAATCGGGGTTATCTGAGCATAGCTGCCGGAAAATTCGCCTGCTCCGTAATTTGCATCAGCGCCCAGCATATCAATAAGATTTACCGCAAAGTCAAGGCGCTTGAACTCAACGTCATTCTCCTCGGAATTTGCGCACAGCTCCTCGGGGTACATTGAGCCTGAATTATCAATGAGGAAGAAAATGTTGGTGCTGCCCTTCTGCATAAGAACGGAAGCATCGCAGACAGCATATACGCCGTTTTCGGTTATCTCTGTGCTTACGGTGTTGCCGTTTGCATCAAGGGTGCTTGCAAGCTTTTCAAAAACGAGCTTTTCGGAATCGAAGCGATATACGGAAAGTGCCGCTTCGGTAACGCCGCCCTCGGTGATGTCCTTGTCGTCATAACGGAATGTGAGCTTGCAGCTGTCGAAATTCTTGTCGGAATAGAACTCATATGCATAGCCAACAAGTCCGGGTGTACCCTGGATACTGTTGTTTGCGAGCTTTGAAAGAGATGTGTATGCGGTGTTGGGAATGCCTGTTACCTCGGCGGTAACGTTATTTTCGGTAACGGTGATATCCTTTATCACATCGCTGTCGGGAGTTGTTCCGTCGGAAACGGGGTTATTTGGGTCAAGTCCCGCTCTGAGCTCTCTTCCGTCAGGCACACCGTCTCCGTCGCAGTCGGCATTGAGGGGGTCTGTCTTTGAAACGGTAAGCTCATAGTTATCGGAAAGTCCGTCCCTGTCGGAATCCGCAAGGAAATCATAAAGTCCGAGATTATTTTTCTGCTCGGCGGAAAGAGGGCTGACATCGGGAACAGTGTAGTCGCTTTCTTCATTTGCAACTACCCGGCTGCGGCTGCTCAGCTTGCTTTCAAGCTCGGTATAAAAGGCATCATTCTTCGTACCCACAAAGATAAATGCGCCTGTGTATGCAAGGATAATAAGTATAACAGCCACAAGAACAGCCTTGCCCGCCTTCATTGAAAGGATAGCACGGTTGAAGCGCTTGTTGGACTTGTTTTTACGGGCTGCGGCAGTATTTGCGGCTGCCTTTGCTTCGGAAGCGGCAATGGCTTCCTGAGCGGCTTTCAGCTCCGCACGCTTTTTCGCCATTTCCTGAACGTTGTCCTGACGCTGCTTTGCCTGCTCGGCACGGCTGAGGCGCTCTGCTTCCTTCTGCATTTCAAGCTCACGCTGACGCTTGTTGTACGCCTCTTCCTGAAGCTTTTTCTTTCTTGCCGCCGCAAGGTCACGGTCAAGTGCGTCCTCCGCAACTGCTCTTCGCTGTGCTTCCGCAGCGGATATCATAGGACCGCTTGAAAGAGCGTCCTTATCTTCCTTGGGGACAGGCTTTTCCTCTGCTTTAGGTGCGGGCTTTTCTTCTGCCTTGGGCGCAGGTTTATTCTCTGCTTTGGGAGCAGATTTTTCCTCTGTCTTGGGAGCAGCTTTTTCCTCTGCCTTGGGGGCAGCTTTTTCTTCCGCCTTGGGAGCAGCTTTTTCTTCCGCCTTGGGGGCAGGCTTGTCCGTCGGCTTTGGAACGATTATATCCTCTGTTTCGGGCTCTTCCTCGGCTTCATCGGAAAATGCCATCATCTCGCTGAGGCTCTGGACAGGGATATTCTTCTCCTCCTCGGGGGTGATGTTGTTTTTCTTGGCTGTACGGGGCATTGGGGCACCCGAATGCTTCTTTTTCTTCTTATTGCTCAAATCAGTTCACATCCATTTATGTAATTGTTATTAAAACGCATAATGCAACAATTTAATTATAGTATATCCGGGGGATAACAGTCAACAGCTTTTGCCGTTATTCTTTATGAATATTTCTGCACCATTCACAAACATTTGACAAAATATGCTAAATAAAATAAAATCAAAAAAATCAGCGTAAAGCCGCAGAAACTCGTCTGCGGCTTTACGTCGATATGTATTGTATCACATTTGATTTTACTTTAAAATTCCGGTGGAGAGCAATACAGCTTCTCCCCGATATTGCGGCTTACATTGCAGCCGCCGGCTTCTTCACAACGTTCAGTATCTTTACGATAACAGAGCTGAGAAGAATGTTTGTGACGGACTCAACAACAAAGTTCAGTCCAACCATTCCGAAGATAAGGTAAGCACCCGCAGATGCAAAGCCTGCGCCCTGTGCCCACTGGGAAATGGTGTCCATAAAGAACACGGTGCAGCCGAGAAGGAACACGCCCGTATTTATAACGGGGCATACCACAGCGGCGGTGATAACGGCGGCAGTGCGGTTTTTGCCCTCAAGGAGCTTATATACCAGACCTGCGCCAAGTCCTGCCAGAATACCCTTTGAAAGGCAGGTGATGATAGTTCCGGGAACATTTATTGCCATAAAGGCAGCGGCATCGGTGAAAAGTACGACCGCTCCGAAAACAAAGCCCAGCCACGCACCCGACTTATATCCGTACAGTGCCGCACCGACTACTATTGGAATAAGTACAAACGTTATGCTGAAAGGACCGAACTTGATGCCTACGGAAAGTGCCTGCAAAACGGCAACTATTGCCGTAAGAATGCCTGTTCCCACAAGTGCTCTTGTTTTTTCCCTCATAAAAAGATCCTCCTTGTTATCATTCCCTTTCGGGATACAATACAACTTCGGATACAATACAATTATATTATACCACCCGTTTTCACATATTGCAATAGCAATTATGCAAAAAACAGCTTTCGGATACAAAATTCAGCTTTTGCACAAATCGGGCGGTTTTTAAGAGGAAATACTTTACATAATGTCATACAAACATTATATCCACCTGATAAAAGCGGTCTTGTCATTGCGGTTGAAGCCCGCACGTTCGTAAAATCGGAGCGTGCTTTCCTCCTTTGAGCCTGTGAGGAGCATTATTTTGTAGCAGCCCGCAGCCTCCGCAATTTTCCCCGCATATTCAAGGCAGCCCGATGCAAGCCCCTTTTTGCGGTGATCGGGGTGAGTGACAACATTTTCCACAAATGCATATGGCTGCTGACCGTGGGTGAGATTCGGGATAATTACGCACACGCAGGAGGAGACTATTTTCCCGTCCTCCTCCGCAACGATGATATGATGTGACTTATCCGCCATAATGCCGTCCCACAGCTTTGCAAGCCTTTCGCTTTTTTCGGGAATGGGATTGCCGTGAAGATGGGTATAAAGCTCGAGGAGACCGTCAAGATCATCATATACGGCTTCACGTATCACGAATGTCATAAATGACATTACAACTCCTTTGCGATGTTCTGCACCGATGCGGTAACGAGCTTCTTGAAAAGAGGCGCTACCCTGTCGGCAGTCTCCTGCACCTCTGCGTGGGAGAGGGGGCGGTTGGACACGCCGCAGGCAAGGTTTGAGATGCAGGAGATCCCCACAGTTTTCATACCCATATGATTTGCGGCAATGGCTTCGCAGGCGGTGGACATTCCCACAGCGTCTGCGCCGAGAGTTCTCACCATTCTGACCTCCGAGGGAGATTCATAGTTCGGACCCGTGAGCTGAATATAAACGCCCTCTCTGAGTGGGATATCAAGGTCACGGGCGGATTTTTTCACGATATCACGGAGCTTTTTGCTGTAAATTTCGCTCATATCGGGGAAACGGGGGCCAAGCTCGTCAAGGTTCTCACCGATGAGCGGAGAGGGAGCCATACATATCTGATCGTTTATGAGCATAAAGTCGCCGCACTCGAAATGCCAGTTTACGCCGCCTGCGGCATTGGTAACAAAGAGCACCTCAGCTCCCATAAGCTTCATAAGTCTTACGGGGAGCACCACGTCCTCCATAGGATAGCCCTCATAATAATGTACACGTCCCTGCATTATGACAACGGGGACATCGCCCACATATCCGAAAACGAAGCGACCCTTATGACCGGGGGCGGTGGACACGGGAAAGCCCTCGATGTCCTTGTAATCAAGCGTTGCCCTTATGTCGATGCCGTCGGCATAGTCGCCAAGACCCGAGCCGAGGATAAGGGCTATTTTCGGGGTGAAGTCCACCTTTGCCTTAAAGCTTTCGTAGCATTTCGCAAGTCTTTCATAGCGTTCTGACATTTTTTTACTTCCTTTCGGTTATTAATGTGAAATTTGTTTGACAAATCGGAATTTATCTATTGTAATGATACACTACTTCTTTCTCATGTTTTTCGGCGTACTCAATTTCTTTTTTAACCGCTTCCCCAATATATCCATCAATATTCACAACATATATACCGTCGCTCAAGTCGATTTTTCTGTAATGAGCATCTGCAAGTCGCGAAAGTTCCTCATCTGTTGGAATAACATTTTCTTCACAATAAACACACTGCAATATATTATATCCTTTACCGATTTCAAGGTTATAAGCAATTTTCTTCATCTCTTTATCAAATCGCATACTTCCACAAATCGTATAAGTTTTCATCTAATCACCCTCCCAAATTTCGATTTATCGGTCAGTTTACATCGCCCGTTATTTCTCCTCCTGCCGCTCCTTTGCAAGCTTCATTACCTCAACATATATAGCCGCCACCACCGAGTACATCTCAGGGGGAACACCCTGTCCCACATCAAGCATCGTGAGCACCGCAGCAGCGCTGTCATCTCTGTAGATAGGCACACCGCTTTCATCTGCAAGAGAGATTATCCGCTCCGCAGCGTGACCGTGTCCCGCAGCCACAACAATAGGGCTGTAGTCCTTTTCGGGATTGTATTTCAGCGCAACCGCACTTTTTTTGTTATCAGACCTTGACATTAAGCCCACTCCTTTGATTTCCGAGCTTCGGGAACACCTGATCCAGGGAACGCTTTTCCCTCAGTCCCTCCACCAGCGCCGCAGATACGTGATATCCGTTTGCCTCCGCAATTTTCGGGATAGTCTCCCTGATCGGCGCAAAGGCATTTTCCATTCTTTCGGGGCACAGGAGCATAACCGTCATATTCTTGTCCTTTTCGTATATTTCAAGCTCGAAATATCCCGTGTCCTCAATGTCAAAGCAGAGCAGCATATGAGAGCCTGCCCCGTCATCTTTTCCCGAGCCCTTTTTCCTGTTTTCGATAAGCTCCTCCGCTTTCGGGTCTACCCACAGCTCACCGAATGCCCTTATGCCGAAAGCATCAAGGGGCACGAACTGATGTATGAGAGGGGTGAAAACTCCGGGAGCCGTCAGCATATTCTGCACCATATCGCTGCGTGTCGCTCCCGAAAGCGAATGGAGAATGCTGCTGTTAATGTTTTTGGAGAGAAAATCCGTCAGCGTTTCCATTGACGTTGCGGCGGAAATTTTGTACTGCCCGCTCTGCGCCATTTCACCGAGAGCGGTGTTCAGCCCCTGCGCAAGGCTTATCATATTCTCGCTGCTGTCACCCTCGATGTTTTCAAGGATAACGTTAAGGCGGTCGATGAGCGCATCAAGGTCTTTGGTGGCTTCAAGCTCGTCAAAAAGGCTCCTGAGGGCATTTCTCATTCCCGGGGTGTTTGGTATCACCGCTCCGAGGAGCTTTCTCACAGCTTCATCTCCACTTGTAAGATCCACCGTTGAGAGCACCTTTGAAAGAGTATCCTCGGGGATACGTGCCGCCATATGCTTAGCCCCTGCCGCAAGGAGATTTACAGACGAACGGAGCTGCGCCTCGTGAGCCGCTTCCTCCGAGCTTATAAGCGCAGACTGCTTTGCTTCGGGGGAAAGATACTCGTTATTTTTAACAAAGCTGTCAAAAAGTCTTTCGAGATTATCGGTGAGGGTCATATTTTTGTCAAGTCCCATTTTTTCAAGCTGCTCCGTCGGGACATTAAGGCTCTCCGTCATCATAAGAAGTGAATCAAAGCTGTTTCGCAGAGCATCGGGGTCATCATTGTAGCGGGACATATTATGGACGATAAGAGGCAGCAGATTTTTAGTATTGTCATTTAAAAGCAGGCTGTTTTCCGTGTACCCCAGAAGCTTTAAAAGAGTGGGCTTCAGCGATGCGAAATTAGCCGCCGCATCGGGACCCGAAAGCGCCTTTGATGCAGCAAGGAGCTCGTCCGAGACTGCTTTCCCCGGTGCCGCTTCCGCCGAAAGAAATCTGAAATTTGCGGACAGGGACTTAAGTATCTCGTCCTTTGCGGAAACGCCTGCCGCCGCCTTGGCAAAATCCCCGAGGGCGGCTCTGAGCTCCTCCGCTCCCGAAAATCCGTTTTTGGCGGAAAGGTCTGCAAGCTCCTTTAAAACGCTCCACAGCCTGTCGCCGTAAATAGTGGCGTTTTTCTGCTGGGCAGCCATATCCTGCGAAAGATTTGACGGACTGAGCATAACCTCCGAAGCAAACTCCGTAAGCTTGCTCAGAGCTTCGGTATCCCCGCTCTCACGGACAATGTTCAGTGCCTTTGTTGATATAAGCTCCTTTGCCGCATTCAGGGCTGAGGACGGATTTCTTATCGCATCTGCGGAGGAGCGCATAAGTATGCCGCTGTCGTCCTTCAGGTTGCGCTCCGCATTGTCCCCTCCCCTGTCGTTGGTCTTGACTATTTTCGTCTGGTCGCCAAGGTCAAAGACCTGTCCCGTAGGATTCTGCTGTATCTCGTTGTGACGGGTGCTGTTGTTATTCTGGGCATAGTCCCTCGGGGCGGTGGGCGTGGTTATCTGTATAAGCTCTGACAATTTTCTCCCCCCTTGATATGAAGAAATACTTAATCAGATTAATTTTATCACATTCCCATCACATTTTTCAACGTTTATATAATAGCTTTTTATTTTTTTGTTAAAAATAGCCGAAAATCTCCTCGATTTTTTTCAAGTCTTATAAATATTATCTTTAAAAATAAGCTTGTAGTAATCTGATTTTTATAGTATAATATAAATGTATAGTTCTGCCGTGATGTAAAATTTTACAGACAAGGCAGGATATGGGATTGGTTTTATACAGATATTACATAAATAAATCTCTGCGCAAAGGGCGCTCACCCAAGGCAAAAGCGCCCCACAGAAAGGACGGTAAACACAATGGCTCGGTTTGAAGCAGGTATGGAATCAATGGTGGATATGTACATATTTGAAACCACTTCGCTCCTGGAGCAGCTTGACCAGATATTAATGAAGACCGAAAACGAAAACAGCTTCGGTGAAGAGGAGATCAACGAGATCTTCCGTATAATGCATACCATAAAAGGCTCTTCGGCTATGATGGGGCTTGACAATATGTCCCACCTTGCCCACGCTATCGAGGATATGTTCTACATAATAAGAGAGGATAAGCCCGTTATCTCGGATATGCGCTCTCTTTATGACCTTGTGTTCACTGCCTCCGACCTTCTTAAGGCGGAGATAGATCTCGTTCAGGACGAGGACAGCGAACCTACCGATTTCAGCGACACTATGACAAAGATAAAGGACTTTGCGGCTATGCTCAAAAACGGCGGAGCAGCCCCTGCACCTGCCGCACCCGCAGCCGCCGCAGCTCCCGAAGCAGCAGCTCCCGAAGCAGATGCAGGCGAAATGGTGACCGTTACCACAGGCGGCGGCGACAACACAACCACAGTCAAGGTCACATTTGAAGAGGACTGCAAAATGGAAAATCTCCGTGCTCTCCTCGTTATCAACAACATCAGGAACGAGTGCTCGATGCTGAAATTCGAGCCCGAGGACATTGAGGATAATTCCGACACCGCAAAGGTCATCGTTGAAAACGGCTTTATCATTCATTTCACCCCCGCACAGACCACTCCCGAGGACATTATCAGTCTTATCGGCAGCACTATGAACGTAAAGACCTGCGAGATAGTTTCTATGGGCGGTCAGAAGAGCATTGAAGTTCCCGCATACACCCTCACCACAGTTAAGGTGGAGTTTGTAGAGGACTGCAAGATGGAAAATCTCCGTGCTCTTATGGTAATAAACAATATCCGTGAAGAGTGCGACCAGCTTGCATTCACCCCTGCGGACATCGAAACAAATCAGTCCGATGCCCGGATTATCAGAGACAACGGCTTCATCATCAACTTCAAGTCGGGCTACGGCGATGACGCTATCATAAAGATAATCGAAGAGACCCCCAATGTGGATAAGGTCACTGTTATAAAGCACGGTTCGGACACCCCTGCCGCTGCTTCCGCTCCCGCACCCGCTCCTCAGGCGGAACAGGCAGTACAGCCTGCACAGCCTGCGGCAGCCCCTGCACCCGCTCCTGCCGCTCCAAAGGCGGAAGCAAAGCCTGCCGCTGCCGAAAAGCCTGCGGAGAAAAAGCACACCGAGGGCAAGCCGTCAGCCGCAAAGCAGTCTCTTATCAGCGTAAACCTCTACAAGCTCGATCAGCTTCTTGATATGGTGGGCGAAATTGTTATCACCGAAGCAATGGTAACTTCAAACCCCGACCTTAAGGGTCTCCGCCTCGATAATTTCCAGAAGGCTGCAAGACAGCTCAGAAAGCTCAATTCCGAGCTTCAGGACATCGTAATGTCTATCCGAATGGTCCCCATTTCGGGCGCATTCAATAAAATGACCCGTATCGTCCGTGATATGAAGGTAAAGCTGAACAAGGACGTTGACCTTGTATTCGAGGGCGAGGAAACGGAAGTTGACAAGTCTATCATCGACAATCTGAACGACCCTCTTATGCATATGGTAAGAAACTCTATGGACCACGGCATCGAGGAACACGCAGAGGACCGTATCGCAGCGGGCAAGAGCGCAAAGGGAAAGATCACCCTTTCCGCATACAGCTCCTCGGGAGAGGTAGTTATAGTCGTTGCCGATGACGGTATGGGAATGAACCCCGAGAAGCTCCTTGACAAGGCAGAAAAGAACGGCATACTCACAAAGCCCCGTTCCGAATACACCGAAAAGGAAGCTCTCAACCTTATAATGCTCCCCGGCTTCTCCACCAACGAGACCGTTACCGAATATTCGGGAAGAGGTGTCGGAATGGACGTTGTGCGCCAGAACATCGAAAAGTGCGGCGGTACTGTTTCCGTTGACTCCAAGCTCGGCGAGGGCACAAGCTTCATTATAAAGATACCCCTCTCCCTCTCTATTGTTGACGGTATGGAGGTTTCCGTGGGCAGCTCTATTTTCACTATCCCCATAAGCTACATCAAGGAATCCTTCAAGCTAAAGCCCAATCAGGTCCTCCGTGACACCGACGGCAAGGAAATGGTTATGATAAGAGGAGAATGCTATCCCCTTATCCGCCTGTACGAGCTTTATGACCTTAACGGCGCTGACAGCGACCTTTATTCGGGCATCATCATTCTTGTGGAGTCAGACGGAAAATGCGCCTGCCTCCTTGCAGATGAGCTTATCGGCGAGCAGCAGGTAGTTGTAAAGCCCTTCCCGCCCCTGCTCAACAACTTCAACGTCAAGCAGAACGGTATGTCGGGCTGCTCCATTCTGGGCGACGGCTCTATCACCATTATCCTTGACATCAGCAACATAATTTCCGAGTTTTAAGTTAGGGGGAGAATAAGCAATGAGCAACTATACCAAGGAAGAAAACAAGGATTTCATTTCCGCAGGCGGCGAGGTGCTTCTCTTCACCATTGACGATGTGGTCTACGGGATCGAGATCAAATACATCAACGAGATAATCGGCATCGAGCAGATAACCGTTGTTCCCAAGGTACCCGATTACATAAAGGGAATAATCAACCTCAGAGGCAAGACCGTTCCCATTATCAGCGTGAGAAAGCGCTTCGGCAAGGAAGAGATACCCTACGATGAGCGCACCTGCATAATCGTCCTTGAATTTGAAGGCGGCAATCAGGCGGGAATCATCGTTGACAGGGTAAGAGAGGTAACATTCGCAAAGCCCGATGAGATCTGCGCCACACCTGCCAACAAGAATGTGAACGCCAACCACTACATCAAAAATATCATCGAAAACTCCGAGGGAATAAAGCTTCTGCTCAACTGCGAAAAGCTTGTTATGGAGCAGTGATCCCCGAAATGTGCGAGGGGAAAGGAGATCATAGGAAATGCTGAAGCTTACAGATGATGATTTTCTTCGTCTTGTGGATTTCATAAAAACAAATTACGGCATAAATCTTGAAAAAAAACGTGTGCTCATTGAGGGCAGGCTTACGGGAATAGTGTCCGCAAGCGGCTTTGACAGCTTCACGGACTACATAAACTTCGCCCTCAGCGACAGCAGCGGCAAGGAAACGATACGCCTTGTGAACAAGCTCACCACGAACCACACCTTCTTTATGCGTGAGCCCGATCACTTCAAGTTCCTTGAAAGCACCGTTCTGCCGTATATCGAAGCCTCGGTGAAGGACAAGGACGCACGCATCTGGTGCGCCGCCTCCTCCACAGGTCAGGAGCCGTACACCATAGCTATGACCGTGGACGAATATTTCGGCAGCCGAAAGGCAGGCTGGGACACAACGATCCTCGCCACCGACCTTGACACCGATGTTCTCCGCACCGCCAAGGCAGGGATATACTCCAAGGAAATGCTGGAGGGACTTCCCGACAAGTGGATAGACAAATATTTCAGACGCATCGACAGCGAAAATTATCAGGTCATCGACAGGATAAGAAACGAGATCGTTTTCAAGAAATTCAACCTTATGGACCCTATAGTCTGTAAGAAGCCATTTGACCTTATAAGCTGCCGGAACGTTATGATCTATTTTGACACCCAGACCAAAAATGCCCTTGTGGAACGGTTTTACGATGTCACAAAAAAGGGCGGCTACCTTTTCATAGGTCACGCCGAAAATGTATCGAGAGACACGAGATATACTTACATAAAGCCCGCCATTTACCGACGGGAAAAATAAACAGATGCCGTACACATTAAGAAAGACGGCATCAGATCTGCGGGGGTGACGGGAAAATGACAAAGGTCCTCATAGTTGATGATTCTCCGTTTTTCTCGGAGCTTCTGAAAAAAAGGCTGTCCGAATACAGCGGCATAAACGTTGTGGGCACTGCCGCAGACCCATACGAGGCAAGAGACAAGATACTTGCCCTTGAACCCGACATTATGACGCTGGACATCGAAATGCCGAGAATGGACGGTCTGAAGTTTTTAAAAAGGCTTCTCCCTCAGTATCCATTGCCCGTTATAATGATATCCTCACTGGAGGATAAGGCTGACGAAGCCATTGCGGCAGGAGCGGCTGCATACCGCACAAAGCCCGATGTTTCCGACCCGTCAAAGGTAAATGCTTTCATAAGCAGCCTTGCGTCGGACATCACAAGACTGTGCGAAAAAAACGCATCACAATTTCATACCGAGCTGCCCCATACGTCAAGAGAAGCAAAGCCTTATGACAGAGGCGGCATTGAAATAGTCGCACTCGGTGCATCAACAGGCGGAACAGATGCCCTTGAAAAGGTAATAAAAGACCTGCCGAAGGACTGCCCCCCTGTTATCGTCACCCAGCATATGCCTCCCGTTTTCACCCAGATGTACGCCGAGCGCCTGAACCGCAGCACTTCTCTTGCGGTGTTTGAAGCCACCGACGGAATTCGGCTCAAAAAGGGTATGTGCGTAATTGCGGCAGGGGGCTTCCATATGGAGCTCCACAGGGACGCAAAGGGATATTACATATCCAGCAAAGAGGGCGAAAAGGTCTCGGGACACTGCCCCTCGGTGGACGTTATGTTCACAAGCGTGGCAAAATGTGCGGGAAAGGCTGCGGCTGCGGCACTTCTCACGGGAATGGGGGCGGACGGCGCAAAGGGTCTGCTGCTCATTCGTCAGGCAGGCGGCTACACCATCGGTCAGAACAAAGAGACCTGCGTGGTGTACGGTATGCCTATGGAAGCCAAAAAAATGGGTGCGGTCTGCATTGAAGCTCCCCTGGAGGAGATAAGCACCCTGCTTAAAAAGAAAATGAACTACCCTGAAAGGAGCTGAACGCTGTGGAGGAAGAAAAATACCTTACCTTCGCACTGTCAGGACAGACATTCGCTATTGAAATAAGCTGCATCAAGGAAATTTTAAACGGCTGCGGAAGCATCTCCCCCGTTCCCGAATTTCCCGATTACGGCAGGGGCGTTATCAACCTGAGAGGGGATATCGTACCCATTATCGATATGAGGGTAAGATTTCACGAGCCGCCTATGGAAGCTACCGATAAGATATGCGTTATAGTTACCGAATCAAAGGGCAGCGCAAAGTCCGATTATCTCGGATTTGTAGTGGATACGGTATATGCGGTGGTGGACTTTGACCCTGCGGAAATATCTCCGCCCCCTGCAATATCTGCCGCATCGGGCAAGTATATCAAGGGCGTTTATAAGGCTGACGGCAGGATAATTATGATAATCGAGCCAGAGCGCCTGCTCACCGATTCGATGATAGACGCTATCGGTGATTATATGGACGGAGTTAAGTGATCTTTGAGCGGAGCACAGAGAGCTGTGCTCCGCTCATTTTTTTATAGTGAAACATAATAAAAAATCCACACAAATAAACTCAACAGTAAAAGTTTCGGTCAAGTCTTTCTCAAAGGCTTGCGGGGTCGGGTTGGAACGTTTGGGACAAAGCAACTCCCCCGAGCTGATTTCAAAACCCACTCAAATCACTCAAAAAATGCATAATTTCAGCGTTATAATTTACTGTAAGTTAATACAATCAATTAATATACTAACAGTATATAAAAACTATTATTATAATAAAAAAAAATCTCCCAAAAGGCTAAATTTTTCTTATATTAATGCCGATATATATAGTAGAGCATCGGGATAACTATGCACAGATATAAATTTTACCACGGAAAGGTGGAGATATTATGGAGATAAAGAACTATACATCAGCTTTGAACGCATACAGATACGCAAGCGAAGCCGCTTCACGCCCCGTTTCGGGCAAGGCTCAGAAAAGCAGGGGAAAGAACACCGACAAGGCTGAGTTCTCTTCATCTGCAAGAGCAAGCTTTTCAGACACTCTGAAAGCCGCTGCAAAGACCGCCGCAGACAGCACAGCTTCCGCCGACAGACTGGCAGAGCTTTCCGCAAAGATAGCTGACGGCAGCTACAGGGTATCCTCCGAGGATATCGCAGATTCTATCCTCGGTCTGTAAAACAAACGCACCCGCACCCTCGTGAAAGGAATGGGACAAATGGACTATAACGCACTCATAGCTTTCTTTGATGAGTACAACGCTCATTACAGAAATTTTCTTAAATTTGAATATTCCAAAATGGATATGCTGAACAAAAATGAGATCGAGAAGCTTTCCGCTTCCCTCTCCGCCGAGCAGGCTTTCATTATGAAAAGCAATGCACTTGAAAAGCAGCGCCTTGCGCTCCTCTGTGATAACAGCTCAAAGACCTTTGAGCAGATAGTCAGCGAAGCTCCCGAGGAATATAAGTCCCGCCTTGAAGAGCAGCGTGCCTCCCTTTCCGAAATGATATATAAGATAAAAGAAATAAATGACACGGCAAACATCATCGTTTCCGAACGTCTCAAAAAAATTCGCAGCACCGTGGGCGAGCTTGATACATATAACGACAAAGGCGCAGTGAGAAAAGAAAGCGCAGCAGGCTCAAAGATATTTACAAATGCCTGAATACGAAAGGAAGATACAGTAATGGCTTCATCATTTTTCGGACTTTATGTGCAGAGAGACGGTCTCCAGCTTGCACAGAAGGGTCTTGATATCACAGGACACAACATCACAAACATAAAAACAACAGGCTACAGCAGACAGCGCCTTGACGTTGTTTCCGTGGCAAACACCGCAGGCAGTCTCGGCTACAACACTCAGGTCAACCTTGCGGGCAAGGGCGCTGACGCTGTCGGCGTTACCCAGCTCAGAGACAAGCTCCTTGATGCAAAGGTGAGACGATACAGCTCCGAGCTCTGCGACACAGGCGCTAAGACCAATGTTCTTGCAGACATTGAAGATATCCTTGATGATGTTGAAAATCAGGACTCGGGTCTTGCGGCTATTTTCGGAAATTTAAAGGCTGCTTTCCAGTCCTTCTCCTCAACAGGCGCTGACAGACAGGATCTTTCAAACGTAGCTATGAATGCTGCGGATTCCGTTATAAACGTTCTCAAGAATTTTGATGCGAGACTCAATGACGTTGAGCTTTCCACAAGAGAGGACATTCTCGTTACCAATGACAGAGTGAACACTATCCTTAAGCAGATGGCTTCCCTCAACAAGCAGATATCCGATGCTTATGTTCAGATGGACAACGTTTATGCCACAAGAGACGGCTATCAGGCTGAGATAGAATACGGACCCCTGGAGCTTAAGGACAGCTTCAACAACCTCTGCGACGAGCTTTCCCAGTACGTAAACATCGACGTTAAGCAGAATCAGGACGGAACATATGATGTTTACTTCGGCGACAAGGCTCTTGTTCAGAAGGACGCATATGCCAAGACCGACATCATTTTCTCGGGCGAACAGACCGACAGAAATGATTTTGCCGAGCTCCACATCAGCACCGTCAACACCGACAAGCAGTGGACAAAGTGCGAGCGTGAGATAACTCCCGAGGTAATGGCAAACCCCGACCTCAATGACAAGATCGACAAGCTCAATTCCTACATTTACAAGGGAAATGTAAAGCAGGCGTGCGAGCTTGAAAAGGAAATAATCTCCGATGCAAAGGCTGCGGGCGTTGATTATGACCCCATTTTCACAAACAATATGACCGCCGGACAGTTAAAGAATGCTCCCTCCTATGCCATAACCGTTGCAGAGGAGACCGACAAGCTCACAGGCGGCTCCGTAAGCGGACTTTTCGATATGTACAACGGCAAGGGCTGCTATGCAAGCGGCACTGAGAACGGCTACAACGGAATAAAGTATTATCAGGAAACTATCCGCTCCTTTGCAAACAGATTCGCCAAGGCATTCAATGCCCTTTATGATGATTACAACAATTCCGCCGATGCGGTAAGGCAGCAGAATGCAGCGGCTGACAAGGCTGAGGCAGCGCTCAGAGATGACACCAAGGCTCAGTATATGGCTGACAACAACATCACAGACGAAAATAATCTCACTGCCGATGACCTTACGAAGATCGACGATATCGTAAACCAAACTCTTGCAGATGTCCGCAATGATGCAATAGAAAGCACCAAATTCAAGCTCTTTGAATTTGAGGGCGGCGCTCTTGATGACGGAAATGTTGCCGACCTGAAGATTGCCGACACCTGGAACGAAAACACTCTCCGCTGTGTTCACCCCTTCGTTGACGACAACGGCAAGCTTGATTACAATTACGATGAGCTTGACAATGCTTATATCAACAAGATACTTTCCGCCTTTGACGCAAAGTACAAGTTCGGCAATGAGCCCGACCGATTCACCTTTGAGGGCTTTATCCAGTATTACGGCAATCAGGTGGGCGGCGACCTTGAATACGAGCTTGGAAGCTTCGATTCCACCAACATTATGCTGAACAGCGTCTCCGATGCAAGGGACGAGGTAATGGGCGTAAGTATGGACGAAGAGGGCGTTAATATGATGAACTACCAGAAATGGTACAACGCTATTTCCAGAATGATATCCGCTCTTGACGAGTGCCTTGACAAGCTCATTAACGGCACAGGCAAGGTCGGTCTTTGATAAAGCTATAATCTTAAGGAGCTGATACACGATGCGAGTTACCAACAATGCGTTCAGCGGAACGTTTTTAAACAGTTATAACACCCTGCTTTCAAGCTATCTGAAATCCCAGACAAAGATACTCACTCAGAGAAAATACAACCGTGCCAGCGAGGGCTCCTCTTCTGCGGCAAAGGCTGCCCACGTAAGAAAATCCCTTGAAAATCTCGACATCTATGACGAGAACCTTAATACTGCAAAGGATTTCTACTACGCTGCCGAGGACGCTCTTTACGATATTGCCGACAAGACATATCTTAATGTAAAGTCCAAGATAGTTTCCGTTCAGGACACTATGGATCAGACCGAGCTTGACATCATCGCACTTGAAATGGAGCAACAGGCGGAGCATATGCTTCAGGATATGAACACCGATTTCGCCACAAGGCAGATGTTCGGCTCCGCAAGCAATGACAAGACCCCCTTCACAGTTCATTCAAGAGTTGAGATAACCTTTGCCGACGGCACAACAAAGGTCTACGGCAATGATTATGACACTGCGGAAACAGACGGCAAGACCCTCACAAGAAACGATGACGGCACATATACCGACGCTGCGGGCAATACAATTAAAGTGGATAAGTATTACGATGCCGACGGCAACGAGATAACCGATTTTGACAAATATAATGGCGACACCTACTACAGCAGCGCCGACAAGAATGATAAAAACACAATTAAATTCACCGTAAACGGCAGCCCCGATTTCAGCACATCTCCCAAGGACAGGATAGTCTGCTACAACGATATCCCCGTAAGTCTTATGGGTGATGACCTTAAAAATTCCGTAAACGGCGCTACCATAAAGTATTACGACAAGGAAGGCAAGCTTTCCGACACCAAGACCGTTAATTACCCCACAGAGTACACAAATGCCAAGGGCTTCCCCGGAACAGCCCCCATTTATGTTGATATCGGTCTCGGAATAAAGTATGACGAGAACGGGGCCGTAAATCCCGCCACAGCCCTTGATATGAGCCTTAACGGCGCTGAGATAACAGGCTGCGGAACAGATGATGACGGCGATTCGCTTAACCTTATCCAGCTCGTTTATGACGCTGCCGCCGCTCTCAGAAAAGGCGACACAGCTTCCGTAAACCGCTACATCGACAAGCTTGATGCCGCAAACTCCAAGGTTATGGACACAATAACCACTCTCGGCGTAAAGCAGAACAATATGGAAATGTACATCGACAGAAATGACATTTACCGCATAAGCCTTTCCGAGAAGCAGAACAGCATTGAGGGCGTTGACATCGAAGCTGAGATAACAAATATGAAGTCTATCGAAGCCGCTTACAACGCTTCCCTTTCCCTCGGTTCGGGCATACTTCCCAAGAGCATTTTCGATTTCGTATAATATACGGAAAATTTATAAAAGGAGGACGCAGTTATGGATCAGCTTCTTAATATAACATCAGTACCTATCAATGTTGAGATAAACGTTACCCGTGCGGAGCTGAAGCTCGATACTCCCGCTCCCACCGTCTCTGTCTCAAAAAGTCCGGGGGGAATGCAGATAACCGCAGAACCCATCAAAATAAATATCGACAACACCGCCGCAAGGGAAAGTCTCGGCTACGGTCACAAGAACATTGACACCTTTGCCAAGGACGAAGCCCAGAAGGGTATGAAGGTAGCATATCAGGCAGTGGCGAACATCGTGAACGAGGGCAACGCTCTCTGCAACTTTGAAGCCACCCCTGCATCTATCGCCACCGCCAAGGCAACAAGGACAATGGAGACAATTATGGACTTCCTGCCAAAGGTCGGTCCTGACATCAGCTGGTCGGGCAACACTCTCAGCATAAACTATCAGGCATCTGAGCTTAATATGGACTGGAACACAAGCCCCGAAGCAAAGCTTGAATTTGTTCCCGGTACCGTTGAGTTCATCGTGAACCAGAGACCTAAGCTTGAGATAGAATATGTAGGCGAGCCCATATATTTCCCCAGAAGCGCAGCTCCGGGATATGAGGAATGATTATGAACGATACCGTAAACAGAATCACAGTTAAAACAAGGGATTTCGACGAGATAGAGGTCTCCCCCGCCGAGGTGATAAGCTTCCCCCAGGGGATTTTCGCCTTTGAGGACTACAGGGATTATATCCTTATCTCCCCTCTCGGCAAGGGCAAATGCCCCGTATGGCTCCAGAGCACGGAGAACCCCAACCTCTGCTTCATACTTTTCGATCCCCTTGAATTTTGCCCCGATTACCGCATAACCGTTGCCGATGAGGACGTTGCGGTGCTTGATATGGAAAATGACGCAGACGCAAAATTCTACGTTATCGCCGTTATCCCCGAGGACAATATGGACGCAACGGTAAATCTCAAAAGCCCTATCATCATAAACACCGCCAACAACAAGGCTGTGCAGGTCATTGCCGCCGATGATTACCCGATAAAATTCCCCGTTTTCGCAAAAGCCAAGGAATGATCTTTCAGAAAGGAATGATATCCGTATGCTTATAATTACCCGAAAAACGGGTGAGGGAATACATATCGGCGATGACGTTGTGGTAAACGTGGTCGAAGCGGGCAAGGACAAGGTCAGGCTGGGAATAAGCGCTCCCAAGGACGTTAAGATAATCCGCTCGGAAATGTTCGAGTCGAGAGGATTTAATGTTCAGGCAGCGGTAAACAAGGTCTCCGCCGATTTTATGAACAAGTTTCTTACCGATACACCCACCCGTTTTAATGAGATAAATAAACAGTGAAAGGACGGTCATAGCAATGGCAACCACTCACGAAATCACAAGAATGACAGGTCTTGCCTCGGGACTTGATATAGAATCACTGGTCAAGGCAGGCACTGCCAATACCAAAAATTCTCTCGACAAGAGAAAGCAGAAGCTCCAGACTCTTCAGTGGAAGCAGGAAGCCTACAGAAATGTGATCACAACAATGTCCGACTTCAAGAAGAAGTATCTGAACATCGAGTCCTCTTCTTCCATCAGGGCAAACTCTGTAATGAAGAGCAACAAGGCTGAATCCTCGGACGATTCCCTTGCAGTTTCCGCATCTGCAAACGCAGTCGCAGGGAAATACACCATCACCTCCGTTACACAGGCAAAGGCTGCCGCACTCACAGGTACAAGAGCTTCCGCAGGCACTGTTGAGCTTGACTTTTCAAATGCCGCAGAGGGCAGCCACACCGTCACCGTTACCCTTGACGGCTCTGCAAGAAACATCACCTTTGAGGGCGGCGAAAATGCCAAGGACAATTTTCTTACAGCCCTGAACGATACCTTCGGTAAGATCAGCGCAGCAAGATTTTCCTTTAAGGACGGCACAAACAAGCTGACTATCGAAAATGCCGCAAGCGATAAGGTTGCCCACTCCTTTACCGTTGGATACAACGATGCTGTGGGTCTTAAAAACGACGCTTCCAACAGGATATCCACCACCTCAAAGCTTGGCAGCCTTGATTTTGTAAATGAGCTTTCCGGTGATACATTCAGCTTTTCCATAAACGACGTGGATTTTTCATTCAACAGAAACACCACCGTCAAGGAAATGATGAACACTGTAAACAAGTCCGACGCAGGCGTTACAATGACCTTCAACAGCCTTTCCCAGTCCTTTGAGCTGAAAACCACTCAGACAGGCGCAGGCAAGGAGCTCAAAATAAGCCAGACAAGCGGCAATCTGCTCAATTCCCTTTTCAGCCTGGGCGATGAGCTTGGAATAGACCCCACCCTTGCAACGGGTCTTTCCGACAAGAATATCGACAAGAGCATTACCGGTTTTACGTTCAAGACCACCGCAGACGGCTTCGGTGCAGATGACGGCATTACCGTAAACGGCAAGACCCTTGCCATAACAGGTCTTACAAAGAAGCAGGAGACCGAAAAGATAACTGTAGGCGACAGCGAGATAAACGCAAAACTCCATACCAACGCTGACGGCAACACTATCTATCAGTACACTCAGGACGGCAGCACTGTCTATGCAAAGAAAACCGCCGATGACAAGTTTGAAACAGTTATGTCCGTTTCCGCAGAGGGCGTTGTAAACTACAACGGCAGCGACTTAGAGGGCGTTACCGAGGCAGAGCAGCTCAAAACTCTCGGAATCGAAAAGAAATACAAGCAGTATTCCACCAACGAGATAGCAACAGCTCTGAATGACGCATACAAAGCCTCTTTCCCCAGCGGAAAGGGCTCATTCTCCGTTGAAAGTAATGATGACGGCGTAAGCATCAGGTTCACTCCCGCAGCAGGCGAAGCTGTAAGCGTGTCCGCAAGCGGCGATGTGACAGTTGACGGTGCTTCCTCCAACTACACCGAAACTCCCTACCCCTCCGACCACGTTATCTCCGACCTCACAAAAATATCCTTTACCGTAAACGGCGGATTTACATTCAATATGGCAGGCAACGGCGAGGACGGAAAGGTAACTATAAATGACCTTGTACGCTCGGGATATTTCGTATATGACGAGTCCACAGGCGTTCTTGCGGTAACAGGCAAGAACACTGTCACTGCCGAGGGCGAAAGCGCAGAGGTATTCAAGCAGCTTTTCGGCACAGATACACTCAGCGGCGTTGACAATGTGGGCAGTATGACCCTCAGAGGCTCCAACGCTCAGATGACTGTTAACGGCGTTACACTCGAAAGCAATTCCAACAGCTTCACCGTTGAGGGAACCACCTTCAGCGTTGCAGATGTAAAGGAATTTACCGAAGATGACATTGCAAGCGGAGATGCCGAGGAGATAACCGTTAAGGTCTCCAAGGACACAAGCAAGATAAAGGAAACCATTCTCGGCTTCGTTGAAGCATACAATGAGATGCTCGACAAGGTTTACGAGCAGGTAAGCACCAAGCGTCCCAAGGACAGCGGCAGCTACTATGACCCTCTGACCGATGACCAGAAGGACGAAATGGAGGCTGATGAGATAACAAAGTGGGAGGAAAAGGCTAAGACAGGTCTCCTTTACCACGATTCCACGCTCTCCAAGGTGTTCACTCAGATACGTCAGGCTGTGGGCTGCGCCAATGTGAACGGAATGACCATTCAGGCTCTCGGCATCGACACCTCCGACGATTTCAACGAATACGGCAAGCTGAAGATCGACGATGAAAGCAAGCTTGATGCAGCTATCGAAAAGTACGGCGACGAGATAGCAAACTTCTTCACCGACACCACAAACGGTCTCGGAACAGTGCTCAACAATGCAGTTACCGCTGCCATTGACACTAACACCAACAAGAACGGCTATCCCAAGGGCTCACTCACCGCTATGGCAGGTGTGGCAAATACCCGTTCCGACCGCAATAATATGATATACAATCAGATCTCAAATCTCCAGAGCCTTATCGACAAGCTCAATGACAGATATGAGAACGAGCAGGAAAGGCTGTGGAATAAGTATTCTACTCTTGAATCCTATATCTCCACAATGAACAACCAGTCCTCCTCCATTTTCGGAACATCAAGCAGCACTAACGGATAAAAGCTTTCCGGTCGGTCACCTGTCATCTGCGGAAAGTGACTGAGAAAGGATAATCACAAATGAATCCCTACCAGAAATATATGCAGCAATCGGTCACCACAATGACCCCCGCCCAGCTTCTCATAGCTCTTTACGACAAGGCTATCACCGAGATAAACAAGGCGATAATATTCATCGAGGACAAGGATATCCCCAAGGCGCACAACTCCATTATGAGAGTCAGCGACATAATCGACGCTCTGGACGCACACCTTAAGGTGAAATATGAGATATCCGACAATCTTGCCGCTTTGTATCAGTATTTCCGTGAAAGGCTCGTTCAGGCGAATGTGAAAAAAGACCCCGAGATACTCAAAGAGATACTCCCGATGATAACAGAGCTGAGAAATGCCTTTTATGAAGCGGGCAAGACCGTAAGATAAGGGAGGTCGGCATATGGACCCCAGACTTCTTGGGCTGGTCGATAAAAAGATCGAACAGCTGAGACATTATAATGACATAACCTCTCGGATAATCTACGAGGACATTGACGGAGTGGGCGACCTTATCAGGCAGAGGCAGGACATTGTTACCGCCGTTGACGGGATATCAATGGAAATGCGCAGTCTGATAAACGCTCAGTCTATAGAGCGCAAGGACACCATAAACGCCCTGCTCTCATTCAGGGAGATAGAGGGGCTTTCAGGCTCTATGCTGGAGCTTTCCGAGAAGATAGGTGAGCTCAAAGAGCTTACCGACAGCATAAAAAAGAATGACAGGCTTGCAATACAGCGCCTTGAACAGATGCGTGATGAGACCTACGAGGAAATGACAAAAACTGCCAAGAGCAAAAAGGTGGTAAACTATTTTGGTGCTACCGCCGTTGATGTGAACAAGGGCAGCAAGCTTAATTCCGCACACTGAATTTTTTCGGAGCCGAACATTTCTGTTCGGCTCCGTCAGCTTGTTGAAAAAGCAGCAAAATGAAAAAAGTTGCACAAATAAACACAAAAGTAAAAGTTTCGTCCACCTTTTCAAAGGTGGCGGGGTCGAGGGGTGGAGCCCCTCGTCGCTGTCCGCAGACAGCGAAATCCCCTTATTTCAAAAAAACGGAGCAAGGGGTGAGAAATGCGAAAGCATTTCGAGGGGAGGCGTAGGTGAAGTTTGCTTCACCAGATCGCCTTCCCCTTTTTACATACCCAAGCAAATTTACCCTCCAAAACGTTCCGGTGGAACGTTTTGGACAAAGCAACTCCCCCAAGCTTTTTGTACAGTTTGTACAAGATCTATATCTTTTTCGACAGTCTGTCGGAGCCGAACATTTCTGTTCGGCTCCGTTTTTATTGAAGATCCGCAGCAGCAGGGAGAGAGCACAGAAAAGCAGGTGTAATTATGGACATAAAAATTATAAAACTGTAGACGAATAGGCTTATTTCATCTGTCGGCTTTATCTATAGAACAATTGATTATTAGTATAACAACAGCCGCTCCCGAAACCGAGAGCGGCTGAAATCATATTATATGTATCAAAAATTATCTGTCAGAAAGCTTGACATAATTTTTTTCCTTGCTTACGCTCTTGTAAGCGGGACGGATAATTCTCTTGCCTGTCATAGCTTCCTCAAAGCGGTGAGCACACCAGCCTGCCATACGTGATGTTGCAAAGAGAGGCGTGTAAAGATCCTCGGGAATGCCAAGCATCTTGTAAACAAAACCGCTGTACATATCCACGTTTGCGCACATCTTCTTGTCATTGCCTGTGACCTTCTTGAAAAGCTCGGGGGTAAGACGCTCGATAGTTTCAAGAAGCCTGTACTCGGGCTCGAACTCGCTGTCGAGAGCCATTTTCTCCGCATTCTTTTTGAGGATAACCGCTCTGGGGTCGGAAAGGGTATAAACTGCGTGACCCATACCGTAGATAAGTCCGCTGCCGTCTCCCGCTTCCTTTTTCAGAATCTTTGTAAGGAAATCTGCGACCTCGCCCTCATCGTCCCAGTGCTGAACATTCTCCATTACGCAGCGCTGCATTTCAAGCACCTTGTGGTTGGCACCGCCGTGACGGGGACCCTTAAGCGAGCCGATAGCTGCGGAATATGCCGCATAGGGGTCTGTGCCGGAAGATGTAAGCACACGGCAGGTAAATGTGGAGTTGTTTCCGCCGCCGTGCTCAGCGTGGAGCATAAGCATAATGTCAAGAAGCTTTGCTTCTTCATCGGTGTACTGCCTGTCGGGACGGAGCAGTGAAAGGATAGTTTCGGCTGTGGAAAGACCCGGGATAAGGGGGTGCATAAACATTGTGCCGTGATTGTAATATCTCTGCTTGACGTTGTAAGCATCAACCATAATAACGGGCATCTTCGCAATAATGGAAATAGCTGTGTCCACCTCGTGCTTTGCGCCTGTGTTGTCGGGACATTCATCATAGGAATAAAGAGCAAGCACCGAACGGGACATCTTGTTCATAATATTCTTCGAGGGAGCTTTAAGGATCATATCCTCGAAAAATCCGTCGGGAAGCTCTCTGTTGCCGTCAAGAAGCCTGCCGAAATTTTCAAGCTCTGCCTTGTCGGGAAGCTTGCCGCCAAGAAGAAGATATGCAATTTCCTCATAACCGAAGCGGTTCTCCGCAACAGCATTTTCAACAAGGTCGTTGATGTTGTAGCCACGGAACACGAGCTTTCCCTCATCGGGGAACTTCTCGCCCTCATTGAGCACATATCCGTGAACATTGCAGATATTTGTAACGCCTGCCATAACGCCTGAGCCGTCGGGGTTTCTGAGTCCTCTTTTAACGCTGAATTTATCGTAATACTTAGGGTCGATCCTGTTGTTCTCGGTGTAAGCTGCATAAAGCTTATCCATTTTTACCATTCCTTTCACACAGACTCTGAGGAGCACTGCCCCTCATAGCCATTGAAATATCACTCCTGAGGAAGTACGAACATATCATAGATCGCCTTTGTAGCAGTCTCAAAGTCCTCTTCTTCAACTCCGATGATGATGTTGAGCTCGGAGGAACCCTGATCTATCATCTTAACATTAACTCTTGCGTGAGCAAGGGCGCTGAACAGTCTGCCCGCAGTGCCTCTTGCCTTTCTCATACTTCTGCCAACAACGGCGATAAGAGCGAGATTGTTCTCTATCTCCAGCTTGTCGGGGTGGCAGCGGAAGTTTATCTCATCTATAATAGCCTTTTCCTTGCCGATAAGGGACTCGGAATTAACAACTATGCTCATTGTGTCGATGCCTGAGGGCATATGCTCGAAGCAGAGACCGTTCTTTTCAAGAACTCTCAGAACATTTCTGCCAAAGCCCAGCTCGGAGTTCATCATATCCTTTTCTATCTGGATAACAGAGAAGCCCTTCTTGCCCGCAATACCCGTAATGGTGTACCTGGAGGTCTCCGCAGTTTCGGAAACGATGAAGGTTCCTCTGTCCTCGGGGTGGTTGGTGTTCTTGATGTTTATGGGGATATCTGCTTTTCTTACGGGGAAGATAGCCTCCTCGTGGAGCACGGTAGCGCCCATATAAGCAAGCTCTCTCAGCTCTCTGTAGGTGATAGTTGTGATAGGCTTGGGGTCATCCACGATCCTGGGGTCGCAGATAAGGAAGCCGCTTACATCGGTCCAGTTCTCGTATATAACGGCGTTTGCGGCATTTGCGACGATAGAGCCTGTAATATCGGAGCCGCCTCTTGAAAATGTCTTTATGGTATCATTGGGCATTGAGCCGTAGAATCCGGGGATAACTGCGTGGGAGGACTCAGCAAGCTTGGGAGCGAGGAGGGAGCGTGTTGTTTCAAGGTCAAAAACGCCCTTTTCGTCAAATCTGATATAGCCTGCGGGGTCGATGAAATCAAAGTTCAGAAACTTTGCAAGAACAATGGAGTTAAGGTACTCGCCACGGCTTGCGGCATAGTCTCTGCCAGCACGGTGAGCAAAGGCGTTCTTAATATTTGCAAACTCGGTGTCGAGGGAAAGGTCAATGCCAAGCTCGTCAATAATGGATTCAAATCTCTGCTCGATAGCTTCAAAAGCCTTGTCGAAGCTTTCGCCCTTTACGGCGAGATCGTAGCAGTTGTAAAGCATATCGGTGACCTTGGTATCGCCGCCGAATCTTTTTCCGGGTGCGGAGGCAACAACAAATCTTCTTGCGGGGTCGGAAAGAACGATGTCCGCAACCTTGCGGAACTGACCTGCATCGGCAAGAGAGCTTCCGCCGAACTTGACTACCTTAGTGTTTTCCATAATAACTCTTCTCCATTTTATGAATATATGTGAGGACGCTGCCGTTTAAAAGAGCGTCTCTTTCATCGTATAATATGCGACTATTCTATTATATCCTATTTTTCCCCTCAGGTCAATTGCCATATAAGACAAATTTTGCCGCCCTGCGCCTTGTCCATTTGGGGAATACTGCTGTATTTGTGTGGCGGACACATCAGCGTATGCTTTCCTTAACAGGGACATAACAAAAAAATATATTGACACGACTTGATTTATGCGCTATAATAGAATATAAGCATAGTTGTGCGTATTTATGCATCATCACTTTTACGCATTACATTAAAACACATACATTTATTAAGGTGGAATAAAAAGAATGGGTATTTTAGACGGACTTTTCGGAAACTACAGCAAAAGAGAGCTTAAAAAGATCGACCCCATAAAGCAGAAGGTGCTTGACCTTGACGAGGAATACGGCAAGCTCACCGAGAAAGAGCTGAAAGCCAAGACCCCCGAGTTCAAGGAAAGACTTGCAAACGGTGAGACTCTTGACGATATACTCCCCGAGGCTCTTGCGACTGTCAGAGAAGCGGCATTCCGTGTTCTCGGCAAGAAGCCCTATCCCGTGCAGATAATCGGTGCCATAGTTCTTCATCAGGGCAGAATAGCCGAGATGAGAACAGGTGAGGGTAAAACTCTCGTTGCCTGCTGTGCATCATACCTGAACGCTCTCGACGGCAAGGGCGTTCACGTCGTAACGGTAAATGACTACCTTGCAAAGTCCCAGTCCGAGGAAATGGGCAAGGTGTACAGATACTTAGGACTGACTATCGGCTGTATCCTCCACGACCTGAGCAACGACGAGCGCCGTGAAGCATACAACTGCGATATCACCTACGGCACCAACAACGAGTTCGGCTTCGACTACCTCCGTGACAATATGGTCATCTACAAGAGTGAAAAGGTTCAGAGAGAATTTAACTTCGCTATCGTGGACGAGGTGGACTCTATCCTCATTGATGAAGCGAGAACCCCTCTTATCATTTCGGGACGGGGCGACAAGTCCACAGAGTGGTACACCCTTGCGGATAAATTCGCCAAGACCTTAAAGCCCTTTGTTGTTGCGGAAATGGACACAAAGACCGATCAGGAAGAGATCGCCGAGGACAGCGACTACATCATTGATGAAAAGGCTAAAACTGCGACCATTACCCGTCAGGGCGTTAAAAAGGCTGAGAAATATTTCAACGTTGTAAACCTCTACGATGCCGAGAACTCCACTCTTCTTCATCACATCAATCAGGCTCTCAAAGCCAACGGCATTATGAAGAAGGATATCGACTACGTTGTAAATGACGGCGAGATCGTTATCGTTGACGAGTTCACAGGCCGTCTTATGATGGGTCGCCGCTACAATGACGGACTTCATCAGGCTATCGAGGCAAAGGAAGGCGTTAAGGTAGCTCACGAGTCCAAGACCCTTGCATCTATCACATTCCAGAACTTCTTCCGTCTCTATCACAAGCTCTCCGGTATGACCGGTACGGCTATGACCGAGGAGGACGAGTTCAGAGAGATATATAAGCTGGACGTTATCGAGATCCCCACAAACCGTCCCATCAAGCGTATAGACCACCCCGATGTTGTTTTCAAGACCGAGAACGCAAAGTTCAAGGCTGCTATTGAGAAGATAGCCGAATGCCACGAAAAGGGTCAGCCTGTTCTGGTCGGCACTATCTCCATCGAAAAGTCCGAGATACTTTCAAAAATGCTCTCCAAGAAGGGCATCAAGCATAACGTTCTGAACGCAAAGCAGCACGCTAAGGAAGCCGAGATAGTTGCTCAGGCAGGTCAGCTGGGTGCTGTTACCATTGCCACCAATATGGCAGGACGTGGTACCGATATCCTCCTCGGCGGTAATGCCGAGTTCCTTGCAAAGGCTGATATGAAGCGTGCGGGTATGGAGGAAGAGCTTATCAGTGAGGCTATAAGCTATGCCGACACCGATGACGAGGAGATACTTGCAGCCCGTGAGGAATACAAGAAGCTCTATGCAAAGCATCAGGCTGTTATCAAGGATCAGGCGGACAAGGTACGTGCCGCAGGCGGTCTTTACATTCTCGGTACAGAGCGCCACGAGTCAAGACGTATCGACAATCAGCTCCGTGGACGTGCGGGCCGTCAGGGAGACGAGGGCGAGAGCTGCTTCTTCCTGTCCCTTGAGGACGATCTTATGAGACTCTTCGGCGGCGAGCGTCTCCAGCTGATGATGACAAATATGAACATAGACGAGGATATGCCTATTGAGTCCAAGATGCTCTCAAAGGTAATCGAGTCCTCTCAGAAAAAGGTGGAGGGCAGAAACTTCGCTATCAGAAAGAATGTCCTCAACTATGATGACGTTATGTCCACTCAGAGAGCTATCATCTACGAGCAGAGAGCAAAGGTATTAAACGGCGAAGATATCCACGAATATATCCAGAAGATGATAAAGGACTGGGTAGCTGACGGCGTTAACCTCTACATCATCGACAACACCATTCAGGACGAGTGGAACCTTACAGGTCTTAAGGAGCACTTTGCAGGACTTCTCACCACTCCCGATGATTTCAGATACACCCCCGAGGAGCTTGGAAAGCTCAAAAAGGAAGACATCATCGATATGCTCACCGAAAGGGCAATGGCATATTATGACAAGCGTGAAAAGGATCTTGGCAGCGATATGCTCAGAGAGCTTGAAAGAGTTATCCTCCTTAAGGTAGTTGACCTTAAGTGGATGGCGCATATCGACGATATGGAAGAGCTGAGAAGAGGTATCGGTCTCCGTGCATTCGGTCAGAAGAACCCCGTAGTCGAGTACCGTTACGAGGGCTTCGAGATGTTCGATGCAATGATCGAGTCTATCCGTGAGGACACAGTGCGTCTCCTCTTCACAATTCAGGTCAAGGGCAATGATGAGCCTAAGAGAGAAAGAGTTGCGGAGCCTATGGAAACTCAGGGCGACGGCAGCTATGAGAACGAGCCCAGACGTGTAAAGAAGGTCGGCAGAAACGATCCCTGCCCCTGCGGAAGCGGCAAGAAGTACAAGAACTGCTGCGGAAGAGACTTGAAGTAATACAGAAGAAGGTAATAAAAATGCTTATAAGTGAAGTAAAAAATGAGCTTTTAAATCACATCATTCCTTTCTGGGACGCTCTCAGAGACGATGAGTTCGGCGGATTTTACGGTCAGATGGACAATGACCTTAACCTTGACAAAAAGGGCGGCAAGGGCGTTATCCTCAATTCAAGGATACTCTGGTTCTATTCCTCCGTTTACCTCACAGTGGGCGGTGAAAAGAACCTTGACAATGCCCGCCACGCATATGAGTTCCTCAGAGACAAGTGCGTTGACCGTGAAAACGGCGGCGTTTACTGGATGATGAACTATGACGGCAGCGTTATGGACAGTATGAAGCACACCTACAATCAGGCATTCGCTATCTATGCCCTGTCCACATACTACCTTGCCTGCAAGGATAAGGAAGCTCTTGACCTTGCATTCGAGCTTTTTGAAACAGTTGAAAAGAAGTGTACAGATGATGTTGCATATATGGAAGCCTTTGACAGAAACTGGCAGCTCATTGAAAATGACGCTCTCAGCGAAAACGGTCTTATGGCTGACAAGACTATGAACACCGTTCTCCACCTCATCGAGGGCTACACCGTCCTCCTTGAAGCAAGCGGAGACGAGAGAGTGAAGTCAAGACTGAAATTCCTCCTTGACATCACCGAAAACAAGATCTTCGACAGCGAAAACAACAAGCTCCTCGTTTTCTTTGACAGAGAGCTGAACGTTATCGGTGATATCCACTCCTACGGTCACGATATCGAGGCTACCTGGCTCATCGACCGTGCCTGCGACGTTCTCGGAGACAAGGCATATATCGACAGATGGGCAGCTATCAACCTGCGCATTTCAAACAATATCTACAATATCGCATACGAAAACCATTCTCTCAACAACGAGCGTGACAAGACCGAGATCGACAAGAAGCGTGTATGGTGGGTACAGGCAGAGTCCGTTGTGGGCTTCGTGAATGCATATCAGCACGGTGGCGACAAGAAGTTCCTTGAAGCTGCGGCAGATATCTGGGGCTGGATAAAGAATGTTCAGATAGACAAGCGTGAGGGCAGCGAATGGTGGGCGGAGGTCGATTACAACGGCAAGCCTATGCCCAAATTCACTATGGTGAACGAGTGGAAGTGCCCTTATCACAACGGCAGAATGTGTATGGAAATAATGCACAGGGGAATTGACGCATAAAAGCATAATTTTTCATTACAGCTTGAAAGGGGACGGCATTTATGCTTATCAACGCAAATGAGGAGATAGTCAAGCAGAGACTTCCCGAGCTTCTGAGAGAATATGACTGCTGCAAGTGCGAAAAGTGCGTTGGCGATATGATGGCAATAGCCCTAAACAACATCAAGCCCGCATATGTGAACACTGCGGAGGGAATGCTCTTCAAGCGCATCAACAGTATGCTCCCGCAGAAAACAGCGGATATCGACATTGAGATCCTCAAAGCGATAAATCTGGTAAGTGCCAACCCCAAGCATAATGACAACACAAACGCAGGATAATTTTTCTATATTCTACAAAAGTGATAGGAAATTTTGTGAGAATTTACAAAATATTCCTGCGGCTATTGACAAAATAATTTTCGGGTGATATACTGAAATCACAATTTAACAGGTTTAAATCCTATGAACAAAAGCAAGTAGCATTTGTAACGGCATTACAGAGAGTCGGGCATTGGTGGAAGTCCGGTATGAACGGCAGGTGTGAATGGGTTTGTGAGGAGCAGGGTGAATCTCATCTTTCACGGTGATTAGTAGTCCGAGCCGTATTTCCTGCGTAAAGGGAAAGGGTATTGATGCGAAATGCTGCGTACTTTGATTTTCATATTTAAAAGTACAGCATTATCGGATTTTTTCGGTAATGCTTTTTTATTTCAAAAGGATACCCCAAAGCGGTGAAGGGTCTGCATAAGACACTTCACAATCAGGGTGGCACCACGGTAGGTTTGAAACAATGCCTGTCGTCCCTTGACAATGCACAATGCTGCGTTGTCAGGAGACGGCAGGCTTTTTTATTTGTGAAAGGAATGAAAGATCATGATGTATCCCGCAAGAGAAGAGACAAAAGAATATCTTAAAAGCTACGGCACCGTACCGGTTTTTTACGAACTGCTGACAGACAGCTTCACACCCGTAAGAATGTTCGCTATCCTCAAGGAAAATTACGATAACTGCTTTATCCTTGAATCCGTGGACAACTCAAACAAATGGGGCAGATATTCCTACATCGGTCTTAACCCCAAGGCGGAGATACGTGTGAAAAACAGGCAGGCTGACATCATTTACGCAGACGGTCACAGGAATATCGCAGATGCCTCCGACCCCGTAAAGCTTTTCTCCGAAATAATGGAAAAATACAAGTCCCCCAAGTTCATCAATTACCCCAAGCTCACAGGCGGTCTTATCGGATACTTCGGCTACGATATGGCGAGATATTACGAAAGGAAGCTCACAAATATCCCGAACGATGACCTTGATATGCCCGATGCGAATATGTTCATCTACAACGAGCTGGTGGCTTACGACCACCTTTCAAACAGAGCCGTAATTATCCTCAATATGGATAAGGAAGCCATTTCAGAGCTTGCGGAAAAATCAGGCGAGAGCTTTGATGCCGCAGCCGACAAGATGTATGAAAGCCTTGGAGCAAAGGCTGAAAAGCTGGGCAAGCTCCTTTGCAGATACACTCCCGAGCCTACTCCGAAAATGCTCACTCCCGCCGAGATAAAGGTAAATTCCAACTACACCAAAGAGCAGTTCTGCGAAATGGTGGAAAAGTGCAGAGAGCATATCGTGGGCGGCGACATCAGCCAGATAGTTATTTCCCAGCGCTTTGAAGCGGAAAATCCTCCCGCTCCCTTTGATGTTTACAGAATGCTCCGCTCCACAAACCCCTCCCCCTATCTTTTCTACTTTGACCACAAGGATTACTGCATTGCAGGCGCATCTCCCGAAATGCTTGTAAGCGTTACCGACGGAACAGTCCTCAACAAGCCCATTGCGGGAACCTACCCCAGAGGAAAGGACGCAGACGAGGACATTGAGTTTGAAAAGCAGCTGCGGAACGACCCCAAGGAAAGAGCCGAGCATACAATGCTCGTTGACCTTGGCAGAAACGACGTTGGCAGGGTCTGCGCTCCCGGTACTGTAAAGGTTACAGACTTTATGAGAGTTGAGCGCTACTCAAAGGTAATGCACCTGGTATCGGACGTTGAGGGACAGCTTGCAGAGGGCAAAACTCCCGTAGATGCGCTGATGTCCGTGCTCCCCGCAGGAACACTTTCGGGCGCTCCCAAGGTAAAGGCAATGGAGATAATCGACAGCCTTGAAAACGTAAAGCGTGGACTTTACGGCGGAACAGTGGGCTATATGGCATTCAACGGTGACATTGACACCTGCATCGCCATAAGAACGGTGCTTTTCAGAAACGGCAAGGCATATGTTCAGGCAGGCGCAGGAATAGTTTATGACAGCGTTCCCGAAAATGAGTACGAAGAGACCAAGCGCAAGGCTGCGGCGGTAATAAACGCAATAAAGGCAGCGGCACAGATGTGATTTTTGAAAGGATCTGATAAAAATGATCGTAATGATAGATAACTACGACAGCTTCACCTATAACGTATATCAGGCAATGGCAAGCCTTTACAGCGACATCAGGGTTTTCAGAAATGACGAGATAACCATTGAAGAGATCGAGAAAATGAAGCCCGAAGCACTGGTCATCTCCCCGGGTCCCTCCTATCCCAAGGACGCAGGGATCTCCGTTGAGGCTATAAAGTATTTTGCAGGCAAGCTCCCCATTTTCGGCATCTGCCTCGGTCATCAGTCAATAGGCGAGGCTTTCGGCGGAAAGATAGTAAGGGCAAAGGCTCCTATGCACGGCAAGGCTTCGGTAATAAAGCTTGACACCTCCTGCCCAATTTTCTCAGGGCTCCCCGAAAAGATAACCGCCGCAAGATATCATTCCCTCATAATCGAGCGTGAAAGTCTCCCCGACTGCCTTAAGATAACCGCCGAGACCGAGGACGGCGAAATTATGGCTGTGGCTCACAAGGATCATCCCATTTACGGCGTTCAGTTCCACCCCGAGTCCATTCTTGCCGAAATGGGCGTGAACATTATCTCAAATTTCCTAACTCAGGTGGCAGGCGTTCAGACCACAGGAGCAGGCGTTGCACCTATCCCTATGGATAAGCGCACGGCTCTCAAAAAGTACATCACCAAAGCCACCGAGGGCGACCTTTCCGAGGAAGAAGCCTTTGACGCAATGAACATAATTATGAGCGACGCAGCAACCCCCGCTCAGATATCCGCATTCCTTATGGCAATGAGAATGAAGGGCGAGACCATAGATGAGATAACAGGCTTTGCAAAGGGTATGAGAAGCAAGGCGGCTGTAATAAACGGCTTCCGCTCCGCTATCGACATCGTGGGTACAGGCGGAGATATGGCAGGAACCTTCAACATCTCCACCACCTCCTCCTTTGTGATCGCCGCCGCAGGTATTAACGTTGCAAAGCACGGAAACAGAGCCGCATCGAGCAAGAGCGGCGCAGCAGACTGCCTTGACGCTCTGGGAGTCAACATCAGGCTTTCCCCCGAAAATGCAGCAAAATGCCTTGACAAAACAGGCATTGCATTCCTTTTCGCACAGGTATTCCACGGCGCTATGAGATTTGTGGCTCCCGTAAGAAAGGACATAGGCTGCCGCACATTCTTCAATATCCTGGGACCTCTCACAAACCCCGCCCTTGCGGATCACATCGTTCTCGGAATTTATGACAACAAGCTTGCGGAGCTTATGGCGAACGTGCTCATAAAGCTTGGAATAAAGGGCGCAATGGTGGTAAACGGCAGCGACGGGCTTGACGAGATAACAATGACAGGCATCACCCACGTCTGCGAGGTAAAGGACGGCGCAATAAGCAAATATGACCTTGACCCCCACGATTACGGCTTTGAATACTGCACCCCCGATGACCTTAAAGGCGGCACACCCGATGAAAATGCCCGCATAACTCTCGATATCCTTTCGGGCAGGGAGCAGGGCGCTAAGAGAAACACCGTACTTATGAACGCAGGCTGTGCAATTTACTGCGCAGGGGGCGCAAAAACAGTAGCCGAGGGCATAAAAATTGCCGCAGAGATGATAGACAGCGGCAAGGCTCTGAAAAAGTTTGAAGAAATGAAAGCCTTTACCAACGAGGTGCAGTAATGATTCTTGATGAAATAACCGCAAAGAGGAAAATACAGCTTGAAAAAGAGATGGCGAAAACATCTCCAGACGAGATGAAAAAGCTTGCAATGAAAGCCGATTTCCCCGTTCACAGCTTTAAAAATGCCATTGCCGCAGAGGGGCTTTCGGTAATTGCCGAGGTAAAAAAGGCATCTCCCTCAAAGGGACTGATACAGCCCGATTTTGACCCCGTAAAGATAGCCTGCGAATACGAAAAGGCAGGGGCAAAAGCCATATCCTGCCTCACCGAGGAGCATTATTTCCGGGGCTCCTCGGAATATCTTGCAGATATCCGCAAAAATGTAAATGTCCCCGTTCTGAGAAAGGATTTCATATTTGACCCCTATCAGATATTCGAGGCAAAGGCGATCGGTGCGGACGCAATACTTCTCATTGCCGCAATCCTCACAGATGATGAGTTCAAGCCCCTTTATGAGCTTGCCCACAGTCTGGGTCTTGACGTTCTCTGCGAGGCTCACACCGAGGAAGAGGTTAACCGCCTTGTGAATATGGGCTGTGATATGATCGGCGTGAACAACCGTGACCTTAAGACCTTCAAGGTCGATATCGGGAACACCGAGCGTCTTGCAAAGCTTATCCCCGACGGCACGCTTCTTGTCTGCGAAAGCGGTATAAAAAACAACGATGATATGAAATATGCAAGGAAAAGCGGAGCTGACGGCGTTCTCATCGGTGAGACCCTTATGAGAAGCGGTCTTGACGGCATTTCCGAGTGTATGAAGTCACTGAGGGCAGGGGTATGATAAAGCTCTGCGGAATGCGGCGCATCGAAGATGTGCGGATAATAAACGAGTTTCTCCCCGACTATATGGGAATGATACTCACCTGTGGTTTTAAGCGGACTGTGGATACCGACACCGCAAAGCAGCTCTCAGACCTCACCGACAGCCGCATAAAAAAGGTGGGCGTGTTCGTAAATGAGCCTGCGGATAATGTCAGACGGACAGCCGAAATGCTCTCCCTTGACGTGATACAGCTCCACGGTGACGAGGACAGGGAATATATCCGCTCCCTGGGCGGCATATGCGAGATATGGAAAGCAGTCCGTGTCCGCAGTGCCGATGACATACACCGCAGCGAGGAGCTTGGCTGTGATATGCTCCTCCTTGACAGCTTTGTTAAAGGAGCTGTGGGCGGCACGGGGGTCGTTGCTGACTGGGATATAATAAAAAATGCAAACATCTCTCTCCCCTATTTTCTCGCAGGAGGGATAGGCGAGCACAATATATCAAAGGCTCTTGATATCTGCCCCAATGTTGACCTGTCAGGCTCTGTTGAGACCGACGGCGTTAAGGACAGGGAAAAGATACGCAGGATAACAGAGCTTTACCGAAGCAGAAAGG
The DNA here is from genome assembly GCA_934486875.1 of uncultured Oscillospiraceae bacterium. Taxonomy (GTDB): domain Bacteria; phylum Bacillota; class Clostridia; order Oscillospirales; family Ruminococcaceae; genus Huintestinicola. The sequence goes on along the minus strand of CAKSPU010000002.1, from coordinate 30,380 downwards.
AAGAACCATAATGAATAAAGTTGGAAGATTCGGAGAATTTGGCGGACAGTATGTTCCCGAAACGGTTATGAATGCCGTTCACGAGCTTGAAGAAGCCTACGACAGATACAAGGACGACCCCGATTTCAAGGCAGAGCTTACCGACCTTTACATAAATTACGCAAACCGCCCCTCAATGCTCTATTTTGCAAAGCATATGACCGAAGATCTGGGCGGCGCAAAGGTTTACATCAAGCGTGAGGACCTGAACCACACAGGCGCTCACAAGATAAACAACGTTCTGGGTCAGATACTCCTTGCAAAGCGTATGGGCAAGAAGCGCATCATTGCCGAAACAGGTGCAGGTCAGCACGGAGTTGCCACAGCTACCGTCTGCGCCCTTATGGGTCTTGAATGCTGCGTGTATATGGGCGAGGAGGACACTAAGAGACAGTCCCTGAACGTTTACAGAATGGAGCTTCTCGGCGCAAAGGTAGTTCCCGTTAGCAGCGGCACATCTACCCTTAAGGACGCTATCAACGAGGCAATGCGTGACTGGTGTACAAATATCGAAAACACATTCTACTGCATAGGCTCTGTAATGGGTCCACACCCATACCCAGAAATGGTAAGGGATTTTCAGAAAGTGATCGGTGAGGAGATAAAGTCTCAGATGCTGGAGCGTGAGGGCAAGCTTCCCGACTGCGTGGTTGCCTGCGTAGGCGGCGGCTCCAACGCAATGGGCGCATTCTATGACTTTATCCCCGACAGCTCCGTTCGCCTCGTGGGCGCAGAAGCCGCAGGCAGAGGAATAAACACCGCCGACACCGCAGCTACGCTTTCCTGCGGCAGCGTGGGCATTTTCCACGGAATGAAGTCCATATTTCTTCAGGATAAATTCGGTCAGATAGCTCCCGTTTACTCCATTTCCGCAGGTCTTGACTACCCCGGAATAGGACCCGAGCACGCAAATCTTTGGAAAACAGGCAGAGCGGATTATGTTGCCGTTACCGATGAGGAAGCCGTGTCCGCATTCGAGTATCTTTCAAGGACTGAGGGCATTATCCCCGCCATTGAATCCGCTCACGCAGTTGCGGCGGCAATGAAGATAGCTCCCGAAATGGGCAGGGATCAGACCATCGTAATAAACCTTTCGGGCAGAGGTGACAAGGACGTTTACTCCGTTGCCCGCTACAGAGGTCACAACATCGAGAACTCATAAGGAGGAAATACAGCTATGAACCGTATAGACAAACGCTTTGAAGAGCTTAAAGCCGCAGGAAAAAAGACACTTGTGACCTTTATCACCGCAGGCGACCCCGATATGGACACCACCGTTAAGACCGCTCTTGAAATGTTCGACAAGGGCGCTGATATAATCGAGCTTGGCGTGCCATTTTCCGACCCTATCGCAGAGGGCGTTACCATTCAGAAGTCCTCGCTCCGCTCACTCAGAGGCGGTACTACTCTTGATAAGATCTTCACCGCCGTTGATGATATCCGTGCCAAGACCGACAAGCCCCTTATCCTTATGATGTATCTGAACACCATTTTCGTTTACGGCACCGAGAGATTTTTCTCTCTCTGTAAGGAAAAGGGTGTTGACGGCGTAATAGTTCCCGATATGCCTTATGAAGAGCGTGAGGAGATACTTCCCTATGCGCAGAAATACGGGGTGCATAACATCAATCTCGTTTCCCCCGCCTCCCACGACAGGATCAAGCGCATTGCCGCCGATTCCGACGGATTTCTCTACTGTGTTTCCTCAAACGGCGTAACAGGCGTTCGCTCCGAGTTCAGAACCGATTTCGATGAATTTTTCGGACTTGTGAGAGAAAATGCAAAATGCCCCTGCTGTGTGGGCTTCGGAATTTCAAGCCCCGAGCAGGCAAAAAAAATGTCCGCCTACTGCGACGGAGTTATTGTAGGCAGTGCGATCGTCCGCATTATGGAAGCAAACGGTGTAAACTCACCGAAGCCTGTGGGTGAATTTGTCAAGAGCCTTAAGGACGCTATGGAATAATATATAATACGAATGTTATAAAACAAGCCGCTTTCGATTACTCGGAAGCGGCTTGTTTATTTAATTATTAACCCTTATCCGTGTAAAACTCCCCGTCAGTGAGTCTTTTCTCAAACTCAACCTTGGGCAGAGGGCGGTCAAACAGGAAGCCCTGCGCCATACTGCAATTCACATTTCTGAGGAAATCCGCCTGAGACTTTGTCTCAACGCCCTCGGAAATAGCCTCCATATTAAGCTCATTCACCATATTTACAATATTCTTGACAACGATCCTGTCGGTGGAAATGCCGCCGTCAGCTTCGTTTATATTGGTGAAGAAAGACTTGTCCAGCTTGATAACATCAACATCAAGGTCTTTTAAGAGGTTGAGCGAGGAATATCCCGTTCCGAAATCGTCGATAGATGTTCCCACGCCGTTTTCTTTCATAACGTCCACGAAAACGCTCATTGCGTTGAGGTCATCTGAGCCTGTCATTTCCGTAAGCTCTATCTCAAGATATTTTCCGTCAACGCCGTATTTTCTGATTATCCCGATTATCTGATCGGCAAGTCGCTTGTTGTGAAGATGATTTTTCGAGAAATTCACCGACACCTTCACAGGCTCAATGCCCACATCAAGCCAGCCCTTTATATCCTCGCAGACCCTTTCAAGCACATAAAAATCAAGCCTGCAAATCGAACCCTCGCCCTCCAGCACGGGGATAAACTCCATAGGCGGAACGATTCTGCCGTCACGTATCCATCTGCAAAGAGCCTCGCAGCCGCAGAGCTTATTGTCATCGAGATTTACCTTAGGCTGGTAATACACCGCAAACTCCCTGCTTTCCAAAGCCTTCGGGAAAAGGGTGGATATGGTCTTTCTGTGGTTTGACTCTTCAAGAAGCAGCGGCGAAAAATAAACAACGTCCTTTACCCTGTCCGCTCTTGCATTTACGTAAGCAATGGAGGAATTGTTCATAATATCCGAGGGTGTATCGTTCCGGCACGCCTCATAAATTCCCATTCTCAGCCTCAGGTCATAAGCCTGAGTGATCTCACCCTCGCCCATTTCAAAGGAAAGTGCGTCAATAAAAACACGGAGATCGTTAACTCTGCCCTTTTTGATAAGCAGTACAAAATTATCGCCGCCAAGACGGGCAAATTTTCCGTCAGCACCGATAAATCTGCTCATAGACTCCGCAAACAGCTTCAGGAGCTTATCGCCCTGTCTGCTGCCGTAGACCTTGTTAACATACTTGAAATTCTTGATGTTAAGGAACGCCGCAGCGTAATTCACAAGCTCGCCTTTTGCCGTAAGCATTCCCGTATAGCGCATAAATCCGTCGGTATTGGAAATGCCTGTCAGATTGTCGGTGAATTTGGCTTCTTCCGCAAGTTCAACAGCCTTTGCTCTGCCGCACAGGATACAGCAGGTCTTTGCAATAAGCTCCATAGCCTGCTTTTGGGTCTCATTCCATTCAGTCCCCTTTTCGGGATATACGGAAACAGACACAGTACCTCCGAACCTTGAAACTGCGCTCACGGTCACAGTGCCGTCCTCATATCCGGCAGGAGAGGCATAAAGCTCAGCAGTGTCTACCGGCTCCGCTGTCTTAATTTTGTCCGATTCAGCCTTTACGGAAAGAACGGCTCTTCCAAGCCTTATATTTTCCGCAATATCGCCAAGAGCCTGACGTATGCCTGCCACAGCCCTGCCGATATCATCTGTATTTTCATTAATTTTCCCCAGGAAATCAAGAACGCAGCCGCTGAATCCACAGTTCTCCATTTTCATTTTCCCCTTCCGAAAACAAAATTATAATTTCAATGTTATCTTTAATATTATATCACATTATGAAAACGTTGTCAATTGTAATAATGTTCAAATTTGTCAAAACAACGAACCCTTATTACAGCATAATTTGCATTTGTCTGCACAAAAAACAGACCCGTCCGAACAGAACGGGTCTGTCTGTTGATTGTAAACTTATTCTTCCCCTGCAAGCTCTTTGTAAAGACCGATATACAGCTTTGCGGAGCTATCCCAGCTGAAATCATTCTTCATAGTTCTCCTGACCAGCTTTTCCCAGGCTGCCTTGTCGTGATAATAGTCACAGGCTCTGCTTACAGCGTTAAGCATATCGTGAGCGTTATAGGTCTTGAAAGTAAAGCCGTTGCCGTTCTCGCCGCCTGCATCTCTTACGCTGTCTCTGAGGCCGCCTGTCTCTCTTACGACAGGCAGTGTGCCGTAGCGCATAGATATCATCTGAGCAAGACCGCAGGGCTCGCTCTGAGAGGGCATAAGGAACATATCCGCACCTGCATATATCTTCCTTGCAAGGTCAGGCATAAAGCCCAGTGTAACGCTTACCTTGTCGGGATATCTCCACGCCATTTCCTTGAAGAAATCCTCATAAATTTTCTCACCCGAGCCCAGCACCGCAAACTTGCAGCCAAGACCCAGCATTTCCTCGAAAACATACTTGATAAGGTCGATACCCTTGTGTGAAACAAATCTCGTGATGATGCCGATAACAGGCTCATCGCCTGCGGAAAGACCCAGCGATTTCAAAAGCTCTGCCTTGCACTTTGCCTTGCCCGAAATATCCTTTGAGCTGAAATGAGCGGGGATAAGGGGGTCGTGCTCGGGATCGTAAAGCTTTGTGTCGATGCCGTTCAGGAAGCCGCAGAGCTTGTACTGCTTGTTGGTAAGCGCCCTGTCCAGACCGTGGGAATACCACGGGTCGAGGATCTCCCAGGCATAGCTGGGGGAAACGGTGGTTATCTTGTCGGCAGTTTCAAAAGCGCCCTTCATAAGGTTAACTGCGCCGTCATACTCCAGGATATTTGCGTGGTACATCGGAATGCCCATAATGTCGTTTATCACGTCCATACCGTATCTTCCCTGATACTGGATATTGTGGATAGTGAAAACCGTCTTGATGTCCTCATAGCCGTACTGGAATTTGTAGTAGGTCTGATAATAAACGGGGACAAGGGCAGTCTGCCAGTCGTTGCAGTTGATTATCTGTGGCTTCCAGTCGATCTGCTTGATAAGCTCCATCACCGCACGGGAGAGGAAAACAAATCTCTCACAGTCATCATAGAAGCCGTAAAGTCCGTCTCTTGCATAGTAATATTCATTATCGAGAAGATAATAGGTAACGCCGTTTGCGTGACCCTCGAAAACGCCGCAGTACTGCTTTCTCCAGCCCACATCAACGGTAAAGTTCTTTAAAAATTTAAGCTCTGCCCTCAGTTCGGGCTTTATGCTCTTATAAAGGGGCAGCACAACTCTGCAATCGTGTCCTGCCTTGCAAAGAGCCGCAGGAAGCGAGCCCGCAACATCGGCAAGACCGCCTGAAGCCGCATAGGGAAGCGCCTCGGAAGCCGTGTAAAGTATCCTCATATATATTCAAATCCTTTCTCTCGGAAGGTATAATTGCCGCTGTTAAAAAAATGGGTTTAAATTCATACTAATTCTCAATCGTTCTATAGACAAAATCGACAGATAGAATAAGTTCAGTCAAGGAAAGCGACCGCAGACAGGCTGTCGCCTGGCAAGGGAGCTTGACGCAGAATGAACTTATTATAGCCGAGAGTTTGTCTATAGGTTGATTGAGAATTAGTATCAAACAATAACGGCAACCGAGCCTGCGGGAAAGCCGCAGGCCCGATGTCACCGTGATATCAAGCCATTTTCGGCTTTAATTTGTTATATCTGTGCGCCCTTGCCAATGTAAATGGGGAAGTTCTTGGAGCCTGTGAGAATTTTCCGGTCGGAAATATTTACGATCTTGTCGGTGATAACGCAGCTGATACTGCAATTTCTGCCGATAACGCTGTCCTGCATAATTACGCAGTCCTTGACAACAGCACCCTTTGCAACCTTTGCTCCTCTGAAAAGAACAGAGTTTTCAACAGTGCCCTCGATGATGCAGCCGTCAGCGATAAGTGAGTTCTTAACCTTTGCGCCGATAGCGAACTTTGCAGGGGGGTTATCACGTATCTTAGTGTAAACGGGAGCATTGTCGGGGAAGAGCCTCATTCTGTTGTCGGTATCGAGAAGAGCCATATTTGCGTCATAATAGCTCTTGATAGAGGTTATCTTGGAGAAATATCCCTCGTGCTTGTAAGCCATTATCTTGTATCTTCCGCACTGAGCCTGAAGAATGCTCTTGGCAAAGCTGTAGATGCCCTTTGCGGCAGCATCGGTTATCATACTCATAAGCAGGGGCTTGGAGATGATGTATGTATTGAGGGAGATGTTGCACTCGCCGCTTATTTCGGGATTGATGAGAACGTTGTTGATGCGTCCCTCGTTGTCGATACCGAAAACATTGGTGTGAGCCGCAGCGTCAAGGTCAAGATTTGACTTTGCATATACCGCAGTGATGTCAGCGCCGTTCTTGATGTGAGCGTCATAGATCTTGTTGTAGTCAAGGCTTGTAACAACATCGCAGTCGGACATAATAACATAGTCAGCGTCGGAGCAGCGGATAAAATCGGTGATTCCGTAAAGAGCCTCGAGACGGCCTCTGTACATACCGCTTGTCATATTGGAGAAAGGAGGGAGGAGGTGAAGTCCGCCGTTCTTTCTTGCCATATCCCACTCTCTGCCTGAGCCTAAGTGGTCAAGGAGGGACTGATAGTTGGATTTTGTAACAACGCCCACCTCGTCAATGCCGGAGTTTGCCATATTGGAAAGTGTGAAGTCGATAAGTCTGTATCTGCCGCCGAACATAACCGAGCCCATTGTTCTCTGACGGGTAAGCTCGGGAACAACGTCCTCGTGCATATTGGCGAAAATTACGCCAAGGATTTTCTTATTTAAGCTCATTTTATATTAACCTTCCTTCCGTGAAGCTCTTACTTCTTCTTGATATCGGGAACCATCTGCTTGGGTCCTACTGACTGACCCTCGGCAATGGTTATCTTGTTTCCGATTACCGCAATGCCCCAGTCGTCTCTGTTCTCAACAGTTTCGGGACGTGCGCCTACGTGTGCGCCCTTTTCGATGATGCTGTTCTCACCGACGATAGCGTACTCAACGGTAGCGCCCTCCTTGATAATTGTGCCGGGCATAATAATGGAGTCGGTGACAGTAGCGCCCTTTTCGATAGTAACGCCCTCGTAGATAACGGAGAAGTCGATGTTTCCGTCAATGTTGCAGCCCTCTGCGACCATAGAGTTTTCAACATTTGCATTGTCGCCTATGTACTGAGGAGGGAGAACGGGGTTTCTGGAATACATCTTCCAGTCGGGGTCGTAAAGGTCAATGGGGATATTGGGGTTAAGAAGGTCCATATTTGCTTCCCAGAGGGAATCAAGGGTTCCAACGTCCTTCCAGTAGCCGTCAAATGTCCAGGCAACAAGCTTCTCGCCTGCATTCATCATATTGGGTATGATAGCCTTGCCGAAATCCTTGTCCTCATCGGGGTTGTTCTCGTTGTCGATAAGGTACTGTCTGAGCTTGCTCCAGGTGAAGATGTAGATACCCATTGAAGCCAGTGTGGAACGTGGATTCTTGGGCTTTTCCTCGAAGTCAACGATATTTCCGTCATCATCGGTTATCATAATTCCGAAACGGGAAGCTTCCTCCATAGGAACATCAAGAACGGCTATAGTAGCCGCAGCGTTCTTCTCCTTGTGGTAGCTGAGCATTACGTTGTAATCCATCTTGTAGATGTGGTCGCCGGAAAGAACTACCACATAGTCGGGATTGTAGCGGTCAACAAAAGCGATGTTCTGATAAATGGCATTCGCAGTGCCCTTATACCACTCAGCGCCGAGAGCTGTCTGATAAGGAGGCAGGCAGTGAGCGCCGCCGTACTGCTTGTCAAGATCCCAGGGCTGACCGTTTCCGATGTAGTCATTGAGCACCAGAGGCTGATACTGAGTGAGAACACCAACGGTATCGATACCTGAGTTTACGCAGTTGGAAAGAGGGAAGTCGATAATTCTGTATTTTCCTCCGTATGGAACAGCAGGCTTTGCCATATCCTGAGTGAGGGCATACAAACGGCTGCCCTGTCCGCCTGCCAAAAGCATTGCGACGCATTCTTTTTTAGTGTACATCTTTAAAATCCTTCCTTTCGGTTTTATGCGGCTTATTCCGCCGTTTTATCGGTCTTTGGCTTGCGTCCTTTTTTCTTTGGTGCAGCCTCTTCCGATGATCTTGCATTTTCATTTGCAGCTGCCTTGGCTTCAGATGCTTTTACATCGGCTGCCTTTGCTTCTGCGGCTTTCTTTGCGGCAGGCTTTTCGGTCCTGACCGTTTTCTCAGCCTTTGATGACTTCTTGGGAGCTTCCTTAACGGAAGCTGTACCCGTAACGTCTATCTTGTCCCCTGCCTTTTTGCGGCGTGTCTTGGGAGTAACGTGGCGGAAGAACATTGCGGAAAGTCCCGGTATGGTAAGGCTGATAGAATAATCGCAGCCGTGCATTGAATATTCCTTCGCCTTTATCCTACCGTTGTCCACCTCGCCGCTTCCGCCGTACTTGATATCGTCGGTGGAGAATATCTGCTCGTAAGTGCCCTCATAGGGAACGCCTATCTTGTAGTCATTTCTCTGAACGGGGACGAAGTTGCAGACAATGATTATCTCCTCGGGCTTTTCGGGATTTGAGTTGTCGATACGTCTGAAGGAGATGACGCTCTGGGTGTAGTCATCGGCGCATATCCACTTGAAGCCGTCCCAGGAATCATCATCGTGCCAGAAAGCGGGGAGCTCCTTGTAGAGATGATTCAGATCCCTGTAGAAATCATTCATCTTGCGGTGGGACTCAAAGCCCAGCAGCATCCAGTCAAGCTCCTTTTCGTAGTTCCACTCGATGACCTGCGAGAAGTCATTGCCCATAAAATTGAGCTTCTTTCCGGGGTGAGCGATCATATATGCCGCAAAGGCTCTCTGGCTTGCGAATTTGCCCTCCATAGTGCCGCTGGACATCTTGCTGAAAAGAGAAGCCTTTCCGTGTACCACCTCATCGTGGGAGATAGGGAGTACGAAATTCTCGCTGAATGCATAGAAGAATGAGAATGTGAGCTTGCCGTGGTCGCCCGCCCTGTAAATGGGGTCGGTGCGCATATAGGAAAGGGTGTCGTTCATCCAGCCCATATTCCACTTGAAGTTGAAGCCCAGACCGCCGATATCCGCAGGCTTTGTGACCATAGGCCAGGAGGTGGATTCCTCCGCTATCATCAGCACGTCGGGATTTCTTGAAAATACGGCAGTGTTGAGCTTCTGCAAGAACTCGATCGCTTCAAGATTTTCGTGACCGCCGTTCTTGTTGGGTCTCCACTCACGCCTGTCATAGTCAAGGTAGAGCATTGAAGCCACCGCATCAACTCTCAGACCGTCAACGTGGAATTTTTCTATCCAGTAAACTGCATTTGAGATAAGGAAGCTCCTTACCTCGCCCTTGCCGTAGTCGAAAACTCTTGTGCCCCAGGCTGCGTGCTCTTTTTTGAGAGGATCGCTGTATTCATAGCAGCAGTCACCGTCAAATTCAAAGAGACCTGCGCTGTCCTTGGGGAAGTGTGCGGGTACCCAGTCGAGGATAACTCCTATGCCGTTCTGATGGAAAATATCCACCATCTGCATAAACTGCTCGGGAGTTCCGTAGCGTGACGTGGGAGCGTAATATCCGATGACCTGATAGCCCCAGGAGCCGTCAAAGGGATATTCCGCAAGGGGCATAAGCTCCAGATGAGTGTAGCCCATATCCTTTAAATAGTCGGACATTTCGTGGGCAAATTTCACATAATCAAAGGGAGAGCCGTCCTTGTACTGCTTCCAGGAGCCGAGGTGAGCCTCGTAGATGTTCATAGGGCTCTTGTAGACATTGGTCTTTTTCTTGTGCTCGTACCACTTTTTGTCGTGCCACTCATAGCCGTCGATATCGAAATATTTTGAAGCTGTGCTGGGGCGGAGCTCCATATGCGTACCGTATGGGTCAGCCTTGTCAACAATGCTCATATGAGAGGTCTCGACGCTGTATTTGTAGGTAAAATACTGCTCCACGCCCTCAACGAATATCTCCCAGACAGTGGGGTCGTCCAGACGGTACATAGGATTTTTCCGTCTGTCCCAGTCATTGAAGTCGCCTACAAGGGAAACGGACTTTGCGTTCGGAGCCCATACACGGAAGAAAACGCCATCTCTGCCGTCCTTAACGCCCTTGTGAGCGCCGAAGAAATCAAAAGCCTCGCAGTTGCTGCCCTCGTGGAAAACAAAGAGAGGAAAATCATAATCTCCGATAGAGGAATTTTTCTTATTTTCGCTCATATTTTAATTTATATCCACCTTTCAGACTTTGTTAAAAGCAGCTCGGATCCGCTTGTGCAGATACCCCTGCTTATCTTAACTAATATTTTAACAGATTGTGCATCAGATTACAAGGGGTCTTGTAAAAATTTTACAATTCTCACTTATTTCTTACATAGCCTTTGTGCATTATAACAACACATTTTCCGTGCCATAATCTGCAATTGCAAATTTTCTGTGAACAGATACTTATTTGAAAAAATTCAAACGTTTTCCCGGTATCACACAGGAAAAAGTCTGAACACCGCAGCCGTTCTGTCATCGGGTCTTTCCCCTGCCGATTCCTCAGCCGCCGCCATTATCCTGCCGCACATCTGCCCGCAGGTGAGCCCACGGTTTTCCAGCACCGCCGCCACCGCAGAGCTTGTGATGTCAATGCCGTCGGTGGTCATAAGGACCCGTGAGTTTCCGTCAAGGCATATCCTTTCCTCGGTGACACTCAGCCCGTTTATTATGCCCACAGGGGCGGAGCTGTCGCTGTAGATGCTGAGAACGGGGCTTTCACCCTCTTCGCAGGTGAGCACCGCCGTGGGAGCCGCACCCATTTTGATAAGCCTGCCCTCACCGGTGTAAAGGTCGGCTGAAAATATGTCCACGGTGGTGAATATCTCGTCGGAGGAAGCGGCGGTCATTATGACGTTGAGCATTTTCACGGCATTCTGCTTTCCCGTGCCCCCAAGTATCATACGTCTTAAGAGATTTACCGCAAGGGTGCTCCTTGAAGCCGCCTTTCCGCCCCTGCCCATACCGTCGGAAATGATTATGTAAAATCTTCCCAGACCGTCCTCGAAGCATACGTGGCTGTCGCCGCAGGAAGCTCCCTCCGCAGCCTCGGCGGATATATCCCAGTCGGGAACATATCTTCCCTCCTGCCGCCACCTTGCACGGCATATCCTGCTGTCACCGCTGCCGCAAAGCATCGTCACGGGAGATGTGAGCCGCACCCCGAGCATTGCCCCCAGCCGTTCCGAAACGCCGCCAAGATGAATGTCACGGAAATCCCCGGAAGCGGTGATGAATGCCTCGCAGAACGGGCGGTGCCCGCTGTCAAAAGCCACCCGTGCGGAGCGGACGGCAAAGCCCTCCTCCGTCAGGATACGCCAAAAAATTTTTGAAAGCTCCATATCTGCGGAATATTCCGCCATACCCTCCTCGGAAAGCTCCCATATCATTCCGCAGGAAGCGGAAAGCTGTTCGGAGGTGCTTTCTAAAAATCGCCGCAGATATGCCGATTTTCGGCGGGATATCCTTTCCGTTCCCGCCGCAGTGCTGAAGCCGTCAGCGATGAGAGCCTTTTTCGGGCAGCCCTCGAAGCCCGCAGGCAGCTCCTTTGCAGTAAGTCTGCCTTTTTTCTCCGCAATGCCCTGAGCGGCTTTGAAGCAATTTTCGATGCCGTCAGGCGAAATCTCGCCGCAAGCCGCAGTACACCTGCGCTGCGTGCAAACACTGCCGCAAACGCTCGCCTTGACATATTCGTACGCTTCCGTGCCGCCCTTGTCCGAGCGGCGCATAAAAAGGTCCGCAGCCGTCTGAACATCTTCACCGACCTCCTCCAGCACCCTTGCCGCAAACATAAGCTTGTCCGAACGGATATCCCCCTTTTCCCGTGTGGCAAAAATGCCGTTGAGCTTCGGGAGATATATCCCCTCGGGTACAACGCAGTATATCACCGCCGCAATTCCCATATCCGCAATAAATTCGGGAGTACCCGAGGGCATTCCCGCCGCTGCGGTTATGCCGAATGCGGTGAGGATAAAAACGGCATTGACCCAATATTTCCCCTTTGTGGAGTAAAGCCCTGTGACAAGCCCCGCAAAAGCAAGCATAGCTCCGCTCCTGCCAAGGGTCTGCTCGGATAACAGAAATGCCCCTGCGGAAAGCACGCCCGCAGCACCGCCGCCCGACCTGCCGAATTTCCTTGCGGCAATGACGGTGCAAAGCCCTGCGGCTATCCTGCCGGGATTTATAAAGCCCGTGTCCATAGAGCACAGTGCGCAGATGCCCAGCATATATGTGATCCCCATTGCCGCAGCTCTCAGGTCAGCGCCCTCATCTGCCGCACAGAAGCCGCTTTTTACGGTCAATACCGTCTCACGGAGGCAAAATGCGGCTCCCCAGCACATAACAGCCCTGAAAAACACCGCAAGGAACATCACCCAGTCTCCGCCGTTTCCCGCACTCACCGCCGCCGCAGATATGAAATATGCCGCTCCAGCCGCAAGAGAGCGTGCCTGCACCGTGCATTTTTTTCCGAAAAGCTTCACAAACAGCGCCGTTACCGCCGCAGCAGCCAGCTCCGCAATATCCTTCCACAGCCTGTCCGCCGCAGCAGATGCCGCAAACATTCCGAAAAGCACCGCCGCAGCGGAAAGAGGACCGCCTGCCGCCGCAAGGGAAGCACCGAAGGGAGCCGTTCCCCCGCCTATCTTCATACCCGACACCGCAAAGCCTGCCGCCGCCCATAAAACTGCGGAAACAGCCATTGCCCTGCCCCGATCCTTTTCGGCAGGGAGCTGTGCTTCGGGAGATATCTCCTCCGTCCATTCCGCCTTTGTTATCATTTTTTATCCTTCCTTTCTTTTTTCTGTCTTTCATACTAATCTTTAATCGTTCTGTAGACAAAGGCGGCAGATAGAACGCTGCCAATCTAGGAAAGCGACCGCAGGCGGGCTTGTCGCCCGGCAAAGAAGCTTGACGACGAGTGGCTGCGTTATAGCTGTCGAATTTGTCTATAGGTTGGTTAAAGATTAGTATTAAATATGGATAATTATACCCTGCGAAAAATGCGAAAAAGGTCATAACAAAGCAATATATCAAGGAAATATCAGTTTTCACAATGACGTGATATGCCGCATTGTGTCATTATACCAAAAAATTTGATGCAGGCTGACGAACTTTTGATTTTCCTTGACAAAATGCACAGAACGTATTATACTTATATTAATAAAATGGGAGAATATGCAGAAAATCGAAACAGGGGGGTACAAATGTGAAAAGGAACGGTCTGCTCAGTGTAACGGTGGTGCTGGCGGTAATGCTTGTGCTGGGAATAGGCGGCATCATATCGGGGCTTAACGACAAAGCCGAGCTTGCAAAGGGCGTTGACGACTTCAACTACCTTTCGGACGGTGAATTTTACGATGGAAAATTCGTTGAGGGAAATGTTTTCGAGATATACGGCGAATTTGCCTACACCGAAAGCTACTCCGAAACTCTCGGAATAAAGCACAATTCCAAGGTGACATCGCACTATTATCTGATACCCGTAACGGGCAGCTTTGAATCCGGCTCACTTAAGCTCATTCCCGTTGAGATAAGAACGTCCGCAGGCATAAACAATGCCGAGCTTCTTATGCAGCAGACCTTTGATTTTCAGGATCACGGCACAGAACCCGAGATATGGAATGAATTTACTCTTTTCGGCAGGGTGTCTGCCCTTGAGGGCGAGGTGGAGGAGTATCTTTACTCGTGGCTCACAAACGACGGCGCAGACGGCACAAAGGACGATTACAAAAATCTCATATGCCCCTATGTCATAACGGAATATGCTGCCGATGCCCCTGAAAAAACGCTGAATTTCTCTGTGGTCATCACCCTTATCGGTGCATTGGGTCTCGGAGCGGCAGTATTCATATTTGTGCGCTCCCGCCGCAAAGATACCCCCGACCGGACCGTGCAGGAGAATGCATACAAGCCTGTAAATACCCCCGAAACCGACAAGACCGACAAAACGGACACATCGGGTCTCGGTGTGGGCATAGGCGATGACGAAAAAAAGTAAACAAGCAGAAATGCTAAGAACCTGTCTTCATAAGAAATGTGTGCGGATTTTCGAGCATAATTTTATTGCAGTCAAGGCAAAAATCCGCAGGCGGGCTGTCGCCCGGCAAGAATTTTTAACGCAGTCTGCGGCAAAATTTGCCGAAAAGCCGTGCGCATATGCTTGTGAAGACAGGTTCTGGAATATAATGCCGAAAGGAACGGACAGATGAACATTGAAAATAAGGTAGCCGTGACCATCTGCGGCAAGGAATACAACCTCAGAACAGATGATTCCCCCGAATATCTCATCGGACTTGCAAAGCGTGTGGACAAGGAAATAAGCGATATGGTAAAGGCGAAGCCCAATTTCGGAGTTCAGAACGCCGCCGTATTCGTTGCCCTCACAGCTCTCGACGAGGCTCAGAAAGCGTCTCTGAGCATTGAAAATGTGGGAAAGCAGATAAAGTCCTACGTTGAGGAGACCGCAAAGGCACGCAAGGAAAAGGAAAAGCTTGCGGACAAGAACAAGGCTCTCGAAGAGAAGATCGCCGCTCTTGAAAAGGAGATAAAGGAGCTGAAAAAGCGCCCTGCCTATGAGTGCGAGCAGCTGGTTCTGGAAAACACCATCTCCCCTGCGGTGACGATCTATGCTGAGGAGAACACCCCCGAACCCATTGAGACAGACGGAACAGATGCAGCTGCTGTCACAGCTGACGCAGATAATGCCGCAAAGCCCGAGGAAAAGACCGATGCCACCGCCGAACCGGCTCCCGAAGCAAGATCACCCGAAGCTCCCGAGAAAGCAGATGCCAAGACTGCCGAATGCGGCTCAGATGCCAGTAAAAGCAGCGAAAAAGCCGAAGATAGCGGCGAACACGGAGGGGCTGACGGAGGAGCAGGCACAGAAGCTCAGAATGATGGCGGTAATACACAAAATGATAACGTAACTGCCGCTGAAGCTCCCGAACGGAACAAGAGAAGCAGAAAGAAAAGGCGCTGAGTCCTATGAACAACAAAAAGCCCGAGGTGCTTGCCCCCGCAGGCAGCCTTGAAAGCATATATGCCGCCGTAAGATGCGGTGCTGACGGCGTTTATGTCGGCGGAAAGCTTTTTTCCGCCAGAGCGAACGCCGTCAATTTTTCAGATGAAGAGCTTGCGGAAGCTGTAAAATACTGTCATCTCCACGGAGTGAAGATATACCGTGCAATGAACACGGTCATCTGCGACAATGAAGCGGAGGAGTTCTGCAAAGAGGTAAAATCCGGCGCAGAAGCGGGAGTTGACGGACTTATCATTCAGGATATCGGCGCAGCATATCTTGCCGCCCTCACAGTTCCCGATATGCCCCGCCACGGCTCAACGCAGATGACCGTCCACACCCCTCTCGGAGCAATTGCCGCCCGAAAAGCGGGCTTTTGCAGGATAGTCCCCGCAAGAGAACTGTCGCTTGATGAGATAAAGAAAATTTGCGATACGGGCACGGAGACCGAGGTATTCGTCCACGGCGCACAGTGTATGTGTCTTTCGGGGCAGTGCTATATGAGCGCACTTATCGGTTCAAGAAGCGCCAACCGAGGACAGTGCGCACAGGCGTGCAGACTGCCCTTTTCCGCATTCAAAAAGGAAGAGTATTATGCCCTGTCCCTGAAAGATATGTCCCTCGTGAGACACACAGACGAGCTTATAAACGCAGGCTGTGCATCGTTCAAGATAGAGGGACGAATGAAGCGCCCCGAGTATGTTGCTGCGGCAGTGACCGCCCTCCGTGACGCTGTGGACAAAAGCGGAGATACGGCGGAGGATATGCGCCGCCTTGAGGCGGTATTCTCCCGAAGCGGCTTCACAGACGGATATCTCACAGGAAAAACAGGCAGCGAAATGTTCGGCCACAGGCGCAGAGAGGACGTGGTATCCGCCGACACCGTTCTCCCACAGCTCGCCGCAATGTACAGGGACGAGAAAAAAAGCGACAGGATATCCTTTGAATTTGAACTGAAAGCAGATATGCCCACCGTCCTTAAATTTTCCTCGGGAAATATCTCGGGCGAAATAACAGGCACCGTTCCCGAAGCCGCACGAAACAGAAGCCTTTCGGAAGAGGACGTTAAAAAGCAGCTTTCAAAGCTCGGCGGCACAAGATATGAACCTGAAGCCATTTCCTGCAATATTGACGGGGGGCTGACAATCCCCGCCTCGGAGCTGAACAGACTCAGACGTGAGGCAGTAAGCCAATGTGACAGGCTGACCGTACTTCAGAACACCCCCGTTTATCACATCACGGACTTCTCCCCCGAAAAGCCCGTTCCAAGCAGAAAAAGCGGCGATATGCCCTTACGTGTTATGACAAAAAACACAGAGACCTTAAAAGCCGTCTATGAATATTCTGAGCTTGTCATCGCCCCCACATATATATGCAGGGAGTTTGATGCAGGGCTTTATGCAAATAAAACCGCCGTATCCCTCCCCGACATCGTTTCCGATGAGGACAGTCTTTTAAATGAGCTGAAAGAGCTTTATAATATAGGTTTCAGGCACTTTGTATGCGGAAATTTCACACATCTCGGTGTTCTGTCTCAGCTTGACGGAATCAAAATTCACGGCGGCACAGGACTTAACATCACAAATTCATATGCCGCAAAGCGCTTTGCAGAGCTTGGTCTCTGCGACATCACCGCATCATTCGAGCTTAAGGCGGCGCAGATATCCGCCCTTGAAAAGCCGATCCCCACAGGCTTTTACGCATATGGCAGGCTCCCCCTTATGATAACGAAAAACTGCCCCGTAAGAGCGCAGGCAGGCTGCAAGGGCTGCACCGGCAGCATCACCGACCGCACAGGCAGGAAATTCCCCGTTGAGTGCGAGAGAAAGCAGTATGCCCGCATATTAAACTGCGACATTCTGGAGACCTCCGATAAGCTTTCCGACTTCAGGGGCGCAGCCTTTGCCCTCCTTGATATGGGAAATATGCCCCCGAAGCCCGCAGCAGACGTTATAAAAAGATACCTGCACCGAGGAACGCCCGAGGGAAAATTCACCCGAGGACTGTATTACCGTGGAATAATATAAATGTGAAAGGACGATAAGAAAATGAAAGAAAATTTCAAGCGCACTGTCGCATTTCTGTTTTTCCTGCTGGCAGGGATAGTTCTGGGAACGGTCATTGCAAGGATATGCAGCGGCAATCACTACCTCGGCTGGCTTGCCTATGATATGTCGGTGGGAATAGACACAGGCTCCCCCGTTATCCTCGACCTGATAGTTTTCAAAATGGCGTTCGGGTTCACCCTTTCCGTAAATGCCGCTCAGATAATCTGCGTGATAGCGGCGCTTATCACTTATAACAAGACCTGTAAAGGATTATGACCTGTAAGGGATTATGACTTGTATTTACAGTATAAATATGATATAATAAGATAAAAGGAGGGCGCAGCTATGGCAAGAAACGTTATCTCGGCAAAGCTTGATATAATCTTCAAGAAAATATTTACGGAAAATGAGGATATGCTCCATTCGTTCGTGGCGAGTATGCTTGATATACCGCAGGAAAGCATATCGGAGATAAAAATTACAAATCCCGAGCTGCCGCCCGAAACTCTGGCAGGCAAGTTCAGCAGGCTCGATCTAAGTCTTAAAGTCGATGATAAGCTTGTGAATGTGGAGATACAGGTAAAAAACGATGCCGATTACCGTGACAGGACTCTTTTCTACTGGGCAAAGCTTTATTCATCAGAGCTGAAAAGCGGTGAGGAGTACAGCGAGCTTAAGCAGACCATAACCATCAACATCATCAATTTCAATATGTTTTCGGGAACCGATTATCACACCGAGGTTGCGGCAATGATAAAGGGTACGGAAGAGGTTTTCTCGGATAAATTCAGTATCCATTTCTTTGAGCTGAAAAAGGTGGGAAAGAAGCCCAACCCGAAAAACAGCCGTGAGCTTTGGCTCCAGTTTATAAATGCGGACAGTGAGGAGGCGCTTGATATGATAAGTCAGACCAATGTTCCTATTATGAAAAAAGCAGTAAATGTCATATATGATATGAGCGAGGACACAAAAATACGTGAGATAGCCCGTCTCCGTGAGAAAGCTCTCCACGATGAAGCTTCCGCTTTGAAAAATGCCAAAGAAGAGGGCAGAGTCGAAGGAGAAGCTAAAGGATTGATCAAGGGCAGAGCCGAAGGAGAAGCCAAAGGATTGATCAAGGGCAGAGCCGAAGGAGAAGCCAAAGGATTGATCAAGGGCAGAGCCGAGGGAAAAGCCGAAGGTGCTGCAAAAAAGCAAGCTGAACTCATTGCCAATATGAAAGCCTTCGGTATGACCGACGAACAGATAAACGCTATAGTAAAAGGAAGCTGAACCACGCCATATAATACTGATTTAATCAACCTACAGACAAAGCCGATGCACCTGCGTCGGCTTTTTTGTATCAAAAAGTCTGTTTATGTCAGAAATATAATTGCGTATCTGCCATAAGTTCACATAAATCGCCTTGACATTATACACAAAATGGGATATAATAATTTTAATTATTGTGTTCGGACAAAGGCAGGCATATGCCCTGCCCGATAACGGCATATCTATGCTGTTGCCAGACCCGATGAAAGGGTCAGACGGATTTTGTAAAAAATGTTATGAATGCGCCGAAGCGGAATTTATATCTGCCGCAAAGGAAAAAGTGTTATCGCAGGCAGGAAATATTAAGGCGCAAGTGTGTTTGGCAGAAAAACGGAGCCGCATAAAGACGGGCAGGAGGTCTGCTTTATGCTCAGTATGCTGTAATTATTTTTCACACCAAGTAAAGCTCCCGCCCCCAGGCACCGTTATGACCCTGTGTCTATGCAGAATGAACGGACAAGGTTACGGATAATTTTCACACCGTCGGACAAATGCAGATGTTTATGATACATCAGTCCCCACAATAACCAAAACGAAAGCCCCGACAAATTCGGGAAAATGCAACTATTTTGAAATGAGGTAAAGAAATTGGCTGAAAACCGAAACAACGAAACAGAGCCCACAGTAAACGAGTACGGCGAAAAGATCGCACCCAAGGGCGAAAAGAAGGAAAACACCGCTCCCTCCGAAAACAGACGCTACACAAACTATTCAAACAGCGGCAAGCGCTACAATCAGCGCAGACCAATGCTTCCCCCAAAGGGAGTTTCCCCCGAGAATTTCGACAGACAGCAGAGTGCATCTCCAAACCGCCCTGCACAGAGAAATGAAAACGCAGGCGAGAACCGTCCCTACGAACAGCGCAGACCCTACAAGAATTACAATAGCTACAGCAACAACAATAACGGCGGAAGCGGCCCGAAGCCCTATTACGGAAACAGGAGCTACAGCCGTCCCTATGACAATAACAGGGGCTATGACCAAAACAGAAGCTATAACAAGCCCTACAGAGCCCCCGAGCAGAGCGCCGACAGTCCTGCTCCCGACACCTCTGTATTTGAAAAGACTTCCTTTGAACGGAGCTATGAAAAGCCCTATCAGAGAAATTCCTACGACCGCCGCAGCAACCGTGACGACAACAGATATCAGGGCGGCAGATACAGATACAACAATCAGAACGGCAATCAGAACACCGCTCCCCGACAGCTCTCCGCAGAAGCAGTTTCCGACACACCCGAGCCTGACACACGCTATAGCGCCCACACCAATCACAGAGCTGTAAAGCGCACTCCCCTCAGAATAATCCCCCTTGGCGGTCTGAACGAGATCGGAAAGAATATGACCGTTTTTGAGTGCGGAAACGATATGTTCATCGTGGACTGCGGACTTGCATTTCCCGACAGCGATATGCCGGGCGTTGACCTTGTTATCCCCGACTTCACCTATGTTGAGCAGAACATCTCAAAGGTAAGGGGCATCGTCATCACCCACGGTCACGAGGACCACATCGGCTCTCTGGCATATCTTCTGAAAAAGTGCAATATCCCCGTTTATGCAACACGCCTTACTATCGGTCTCATTGAGGGCAAGCTCAAGGAGCACAACCTTATGAGCCAGGCAAAGCTCAATGTTGTAACTCCCCGCCAGACTGTAAAAATGGGCTGTATGGCAGTTGAATTCATCAGAGTAAATCACTCTATCCCCGACGCTGTGGGACTTGCTATCCACACCCCCGCAGGCATCGTTATCCACACAGGCGACTTCAAGGTGGACTTCACCCCCATCGAGGGCGGCATAATCGACCTTGCAAGGTTCGGCGAGCTTGGAAACAGGGGCGTTCTTGCCCTTATGTCCGACTCCACAAATGCGGAGCGTCCCGGTCATACCGCTTCCGAGCGCACTGTGGGAGCTTCCTTTGAAAAGCTTTTTGCAAAGGCTGAGGGCAAGAGAATAATCATTGCCACCTTTGCTTCAAATATCCACCGCATACAGCAGATAATCAACAAGGCTGTGAGCAGCGGACGAAAGGTCGCTGTATTCGGCAGAAGTATGCTGAATGTCATCTCCACAGCTATGGAGCTGGGATATCTCTCCGTTCCCGAGGGCGTTATCATCGACCTTGAAACTATGAACAAGTACCCCCCCGAAAAGATAGTCCTTATCACCACAGGCAGTCAGGGCGAGCCTATGTCCGCCCTTACAAGAATGGCGATGAACGAGCACAGAAGCGTTACCATTACTCCTATGGACTATATCATCATCAGCGCAAATCCTATCCCGGGCAACGAGAAGTACGTCACAAAGGTAGTAAACGAGCTTCTTAAGGCAGGGGCAGAGGTAATTTACGAGTCAATGTACGATGTCCACGTTTCGGGTCACGCCTGCCAGGAGGAGATAAAGCTCATAATGTCCCTCACCCGTCCCAGATTCTTCATTCCCGTTCACGGCGAGTACAAGCACCTTAAGAAGAGCGCCAACCTTGCCTATGCAATGGGCATTCCCGAGAGCAATGTAATTATCGGCTCTATCGGAGACGTTATCGAAACGGACGGCACGACTATCGGCATCACAGGCAAGGTACAGGCGGGCAGAGTTCTCGTTGACGGTCTTGGCGTGGGCGATGTGGGCTCTATCGTCCTCAGAGACAGAAAGCACCTTGCGGAGGACGGTCTTATCGTGGCTGTTGCCACTATCGAAAGCGAGAGCGGAACCATTCTTGCAGGTCCTGACATTCTCTCCCGTGGCTTTGTTTATGTAAGGGAAAATGAGGAAATGATGGAGGCTGCAAGGGATATCCTCAGAAAGACCCTCGAAGCCTGCCTTTCCGACGGTGTAAGAGACTGGAACAGCATCAAGTCGGGTCTCAGAGATTCCCTCAGCGACTATATCTATATGAAAACCAAGCGCAATCCTATGATACTCCCCATAATTGAGGAGATATGATATATCCCGGGATAATATGAACCTGTGGGAAAGGAATGGTCGTTAAAATGAAACAGAACAACAGGGATCTGTTCAGGATAATTTCGATGATCCTCGTGGCAGCATCGCTTTACTGCGCATTCGGAACACTGCGTGACGGCGGAGATGTACGCTTCTGGATATCTCTCTGCATAGTCTCTCTTATCGGCATCGCATATCTTGCGGTGTTTCTGAGAAACGAAAAAGACTACAATGAAATGAAAAAGAAGCTGGAAACTCCCCCTCCCCCCGACGATATTTCCACAGTAAGCCGATTTTTTATGAAAAACTGCCTTGCCCCTGCGATCATATGCGATGAAAACCGAAGGATAATCGGAAAGACCCCCGGTGCCGCCGATGTATTCCCCCTGCTGAAGGAAGTCGGACAAAAGCAGATAAGCGATATCATTCCCATAAACTGGGACGACGTGTTCTCCTGCAACGACGGTGATATATCCCGCAAGGAATGGGAGCATTATATCATCACTACCATAAGGAAAGCAAACAGCGAACAGGCGGGAAAATCCTTTTTCCTCCTTTCCATAAGCGACACCCGTGAAAAGGAAACTATGCTTGAAGAGATCAGAGACAGCAAAAATTACATTGCTCTCCTGCTGATCGACGATTATGACAAGCTTTTCTCCTCCTGTGAAAAGGATTCGCAGCGCAGCGAGATAGTTTCCCGCATAGACAGGGCTGCGGAGGAATTTTTCGAGGAGCACAGCGGCCTGCTGAAAAAATACTCCGATGACAAGTACCTTGCCATTATCAGCGAAAAGGAGCTTAAACAGCTGGAGGAAAGCGACTATCTCGCATTCCTTAAGGAAATGCACAACATAAAGGTTTCCAAGTACAGCTGCGTTTCCGTTTCAATGGGAATAGGCAGGGGCGGAAACAGCCTCAGGGACAGCGAGCAGCTGGCATTCAAAGCCCTTGACATCTCTACAAATCAGGGCGGCGACCACGTTGTTATCAAGGAAAATATAAACGACACCAAATTCATCTCATACGGCGGTGATGTTGCCAAGATCAAAAACACCTCCCGCACAGAGATAAGGAAATTCTGCGACAGACTTAAAATGCATCTCAACAACTCCGACAGGGTAATAGTTATGGGACACCACTACAGCGATATGGACGCTGTAGGTTCGTCCGCAGGTCTTGCAGGTGCTCTCCGTACACTGGGCTTTGAAGCATATGTGTATGTGAATCTTGAGACCACTCTGTCAAGCTCCCTTATCGACAGGATAAAGCTTGCGGACGAAGCCGCAGATCTCTTTGTTCCCGAAAGCAGAGCTCTGGAGCTTATGACGGACAATACGCTGCTCATAACCACAGATGTCAGCGAGCTGGAGCTTCTTGACAGCCGTAATATATACGAAAAAGCTTCAAGGGTCATCTACATCGACCACCATATCCAGAACAAATCGCCTATCCCCGACCCTGTTGACAAATATAATGACACAGAGGCTTCCTCAGCCAGCGAGATAATCACCGAGTTCATAAGATACAATAACCTTAAAGAAAAAATGTCCCGCTATTTTGCAGATGCTCTCCTTGCGGGAATTATGCTGGACACCAAGGATTTTGTCCTTAAAACAAGCTCACGCACCTTTGACGCTGCCACCTTCCTTAAGGAAATGGGCGCTGAGCCCGTTCCCGTAAAGCTGCTGTTTGCAAATTCGACCGACACTGACACACTGCGTTCAAAGCTCGTTGAAACAGCGGTAAATTACAAGAACTACGCTATAGCCGTCCTTTCAAGAGAGCTTTTTGCCGAATATTCCAAGGTAAGCGAGGAAAGCCTTGAAAAGGCAAGAAATGTGGTGCGCCGACGTGAAAACTTCTCCGAGGACACTCTTGAAGAGGAAGCGGCAAAATATGCTTCGGGCAAGCAGACGGGCTTTATCAAGATAGCTGCTGCTCAGGCGGCGGATCAGCTTATAAACACCGAGAACATCAAGGCAAGCTTTGCGGTATTTATGCTCAGTGACAGCGTGATACAGATATCTGCCCGTTCCTACGGTATGACAAGCGGAAAGCCCAATGTTCAGGATATTATGCAGCGAATAGGCGGCGGCGGTCACAACACATCTGCTGCTTCAATAATAAAGGACTCTACCATTGAAGCCGCATATGATATGCTGATAACAGCCATAGACGCTTATGACTCACGCTTGCAGCCTGTGGGAAAGCCCAAGGAGGAATGATATAAAAATGGGCATTCTCTCAAAGCTGTACTTTTCTGCCGCAGGAGCCGTAAAACGGCTCACAGGCAAGGTGGCACCCACACTTTATATGGAAGAGACCGAACAGCATTTTGCCGATGTTTTCGGCTTCGAGCTAAACGACACCCGTGTATTTCACGAGCTGATGTCGGATATCGTGCACATTGATGTCCACATCGTCCCTCCCGATGAAAACAGACCCTTTTATCTGCTTTTCACCACGGGAATGAGTGACAAGCCTATGACGCTCCCCGAGGAATGCAGCTGGGACGAGCGGAAGATACACGAAAGAGCCGAGGTATACTGTCTCCTCCCCCCTGACTGGAAGTTTGAAAAATTTGCCGACAGGGACGAGGAAAAGCGGTATATGTGGGTCATATCCGTTTTGAAGCAGATCGCACGATATCCACATATGTGCCAAAGCTGTCTCGGAAATATGCACTCCCTGCAGTTTACGGAGGAAAATACACCATTTGCAGACAACACAGGCTTCTGCTCAGCGGTGTTCCTTACTTCTGACGGGCGTGATTTCGGCGGAAAATACGGCGACAGGCTGGGATATTTCCGCACAGAGGACGGTTCCTACATAAATCTCCTCTGCTTTATCCCGATGTACGAGGACGAGATGAACTTCAAGATCGAAAAGGGCGGAAATGAGCTTTTCCTTAAGCTTTTCGGCGAAACAGTCACCGACTTCTCACAGCTTATTATCAATGTAAACAGAGAAAGCGTTTGTATGAACAAATGCATCTGATAAATGGAGGTAAAAAACAATGAAAGTTATATTCTTACAGGACGTTAAGGGCTCAGGCAAAAAGGGCGAGGTAAAGGAAGTTTCCGACGGCTACGCAAGAAATTTCCTTATCGGCAAGGGTCTTGCCATCGAGGCAACAGCAAAGAATATGTCCGACCTTGCGGGAAAGAAGTCGTCCGAGCAGCACAAGTCCGATGTTGCAAAGCAGGAGGCTCTTGACAACGCCGCAAAGCTCAAGGGCAAGAATGTTGTCATCAAGGCAAAGGCAGGCGCAGGCGGAAAGCTCTTCGGCGCAGTTACCGCTTCCCACGTTGCAGACGCTATCGCTTCTCAGCTTGGCATCAAGGTGGAGAAGAAGAAGGTCGCTCTGAACTCCGAAATTAAGGCATTCGGCGGCTACACTGCCGAGATAAAGCTCCACCCCGGTATCTCCGAGAAGATCACCGTTAACGTGGTAGAGGAATAAAAAAAGGAGTCCGTTATGGATTTTGACGATATCGCAGGGCGTGAAATGCCCCACAGCGTAGAAGCCGAGCAGACAGTTCTGGGCGCAGTGCTCCTTGATTCGGAGCTGCTGGGCACGGTGATGAACTATGTCAAGCCCGAAAGCTTCTACGTTTCAAAGCACAGACAGCTTTTCTCCATAATAATCAGGCTTTTCACCCTTGGCGTGGATTCCGACATCATCACCGTTCTTGACGAGGCGGTGAGAGAGGGAATTTTCGAGGATTCAGGCTCGGGCAAGGAATATCTTGCCGCCATAATGAACGGCGTTCCCACCCTTGCAAACATCGAAAGCTACTGCAAGATAGTTGAGGAAAAATACTATCTCCGCTCCCTTGTTGAAGCTGCCAAAAGCATAATCGACAACTGCACGGAGGCTTCCGAGCCTGCGTCGGTGATACTGGATTCCGCCGAGCAGATGATATATGATATCCGTCAGGGCAAAGAAGTCGACGGTCTCACAAAGGTAGACGAGGTGCTCCTTGATACCTATGACCACCTTAACCGCATCTCGGGCGTTGACAAGGAAAAATATCAGGGCGCAAGATCGGGCTACTCCGACCTTGATAATGTCATCAGCGGTCTTAACAAATCAGACCTGCTTATCCTTGCCGCCCGTCCCGGTATGGGCAAGACCTCCTTTGCGCTGAATATCGCATCAAACGTGTGCAGGCGGAGCAATGAAAAGGAAGTCGTGGTATTTTCTCTGGAAATGTCCAAGGAGCAGCTTGTCACCCGTATGCTGTCCGCAGAAAGCCTTGTGGACAGTGACCACCTTATCAAAGGAAATATTGACGAGAAGGACTGGGAAAAGCTTGCTCAGGGCGCTGACAGAATGGCGGGAATGAACCTGTATCTCGACGATACTGCGGGCATAACCGTTGTTCAGATGAAAGCCAAGCTCCGAAGGCTCAAAAACGTGGGTCTTGTTATCATCGACTATTTGCAGCTGATGAATTCAAGCAAGCGGATCGACAACCGTGTAAACGAAATTTCCGATATCACACGTCAGCTCAAGCTTATGGCAAAGGAGCTGAACGTCCCTGTTATCACCCTTTCACAGCTTTCACGTTCGGTAGAGTCACGACCCGATAAAAGACCTCTGCTCTCAGACCTCCGTGAATCGGGTTCTATCGAGCAGGACGCAGATATCGTAATGTTCCTCTATCGTGACGGCTATTACAACAAGGACAAGGTGGAGGACGTTAACCTTGCGGAATGCATCGTTGCCAAGAACCGTCACGGTGAAACGGGAACGGTAAATCTCCGCTGGAACGGTCAGTACACATTGTTCCTCAGCGAGGATAGACGGCCTGTTCCGTCTGAGCACTGATGAGCGTCGCAAATACGGTTCGGGAAACAATTGCCCGATACCATATGACCCAAAAGGGCGGCAAAGTCATTGCCTGCCTTTCGGGAGGAGCGGACAGCGTGTGTCTGTTAAGAGTCCTCTCGGAGCTTAAAGATGAGCTTGACATTTCACTGTCAGCCGTCCACGTGAACCACTGTCTCAGGGGCGAGGAAAGCGACAGGGATATGCATTTCTGCCAGGCTCTCTGCCAAAGCCTCGATATCCCGCTGAGGGTATTTCACGTTGACGTTGCGGGATACTGCGCCGAGCACGGCACATCTACCGAGGAGGGCGCAAGGATACTCCGCTACAGCGCCTTTGCTGAGGAGGCACAGCGTCTTGACGGCGCAAAGATCGCTACCGCCCACAATCGTGGCGACAACTGCGAAACGGTGGTATTTAACCTTGCCCGAGGAACGGGGATAAAGGGTCTCAGGGGCATTCCCCCCGTGCGTGAGGATATAATCCGCCCCCTTATCCGTGTTACCCGTGAGGAAATTGAGGAATATCTCCGCTCACTGGGTCAGGACTTCGTGACCGACAGCACCAATCTCACCGAGGATTACTCCCGCAACATCATCAGACACAGGGTGATACCCGTTCTGAGCGGCATAAATGAGGGCTTCGGCAGAGCTGTAACACGCCTTTCCGAAAGCGCTGCGGAAGATGAGGAATATTTTGAGGAGCTTATCAGAGCTATCCCCGAAAGCGATATCCACAGCTATCCGCCGTCGGTGAGAAAGCGATACATCAGAAAGAAGCTTTCCGAAGCCGGTGCAGAGTGCTCGTACGAGCGGCTCTGCGAGCTTGACGGTATGATGACTTCGGGAAAGAATGTGCGGTATGACCTTAGGGGCGACCTTTTTGCCGTTTTTGACAGCGGCAGAATGGAGATAAAAATTATCCCGCAAAAGTCCCGGATAAGCTTTGAAAAAGCGGTGGATATAAGCCTTGAAGGTGAGATATCCGTCCCTGAATTTGATAAAACGGTGATAATTCGGAGACCCTGCAATGATATTTTCACCGACGGCGGCAATGTTCAAAGAAAATTAACAAACCGCCTTGTAAATTGTGATAAAATACAAGGTGTTGTAACTGTACGAAATAAGCGCAGCGGCGACAAAATACGCTTTCACGGCAGAGGTGTCACAACCAAGCTCAAAAAGCATTTCAATGCCCTGAAGCTCTCCGAAACCGAGCGGCAAAGCGCCCTTGTTATGGAAGATGAGCTTGGCATATTCTGGTGCGAATACGGCGGCGCAGCGGAAAGAGTTTTCCCCGCAGTCACCGACAGCACCGGCAAAACAATAGATATAACAGTCAGAAAGACGGCGGAAAATGGTAAACGGAACGATCAATAATTACGGCTACAGCGGGATAAAGCGTGAGCTTATCTCCGCCGCCGAGATACAGGAAAAAATAAGCGAAGCAGGCAGAAAAATATCCCGTGAATATGCGGGAAAGCCCCTTTTGCTCGTAAGCATTCTCAAAGGCTCATTTATGTTTCTCTCCGACCTTTGCAGAGCCATTGAGATACCCTGCGAGGTGGCTTTTATGTCCGCTTCAAGCTATGGGGACGGCACTGTGTCCTCGGGAAATGTGAAGATAAAACTCGACATTGACCGTGACATTTCAAAATATCACGTTATCATCGCCGAGGATATCATAGATTCGGGCAGAACTCTTACAAGCATTTGCGAGCTGCTCCGTGAGCGCAACCCCCTATCCCTCAGCATCTACACTCTTCTGGACAAGCCCTCAAGGCACGTGACGGATCTTAAGGCTGACTGTATCCTTTTCACCGTCCCCGACCTTTTCGTTGTGGGCTATGGTCTCGATTACGCTGAGAAGTTCAGAAATCTTCCCTACATTGCAGAAGCAGAGCTTTAATTTTTTTAGCGGTGCGGCATCTCCGCATCAGGAAAGGAAAATCAGCAGATGAAAAAAGGCAGCGGTTTATTTATTTACATTATAATAGCCATTGTTCTGATGTTCTCAATGGTCTATTTCCTGAGACAGTCGTCTCAGCCCAAGTCGGAATACACATATTCCCAGATAATGGAGTATTTCGACAACTATCAGGTATCAAAGTACACCTTTGATCTGGGTACAGGCGATCTCGAAATGACTGTGAACAATGACGACGGAACAACACAGAGCATCAAGTACACCGTCCCCAACGTAAGCATCTTCATTGACGAGATACAGTACGCTGACGGCAGCGAGGACAACTACCGTGAGGCTTACAACAAGCTCCACCCCGACGCTCCTCTCAGTCAGGAATACTACAAGATACAGGACAACACCTGGCTCTACAACGTTCTCCCCTCCATCGTCCTGATAATACTTATGGTGGCGCTGTTCATCTTTATGATGAGACAGGCAGGCGGCGGAACCAAGCTCAATAACTTCGGCAAGGCAAACATCAAGAACCAGTCCAAGAAGAAGAATACCTTCAAGGACGTTGCAGGCGCTGACGAGGAAAAGCAGGAGCTTGCAGAGATAGTTGACTTCCTGAAAAACCCCAAGAAATACAATGACATCGGCGCAAGAATACCCAAGGGCGTGCTCCTTATGGGACCTCCGGGTACAGGTAAGACCCTTCTTGCAAAGGCTGTTGCAGGCGAAGCAGGCGTTCCCTTCTTCTCCATCTCAGGCTCTGACTTCGTTGAGATGTTCGTGGGCGTGGGTGCAAGCCGTGTAAGAGACCTTTTTGAAACAGCAAAGAAAAATGCCCCCGCTATCGTATTCATCGACGAGATCGACGCTGTGGGCCGTCAGAGAGGCGCAGGTCTCGGCGGCGGTCACGATGAGCGTGAGCAGACCCTTAACCAGCTTCTCGTTGAAATGGACGGCTTTGAGGGCAACGAGGGCGTTATCGTTATCGCAGCGACCAACAGACGTGATATCCTTGACCCCGCACTTCTCCGTCCCGGACGTTTCGACAGGGAGGTTATGGTAGGATATCCCGATGTTAAGGGCAGAGAAGAGATACTCAGGGTACACGCAAAGAACAAGCCTCTCGGTCCCGATGTTGACCTTAAGGTAATTGCAAAGACCACTCAGTTCTTCACAGGTGCAGACCTTGAAAATCTCCTTAATGAGGCAGCACTCCTTGCAGCCCGTCACGACAGACGTGCGATCACCGAGGAGGATATCGAGGAAGCTACACTTAAGGTTATCGCAGGTCCCGAAAAGAAATCTGCTCTCGTTACCGACCGTGACAAGAAGATAACCGCATATCACGAGGCAGGACACGCCGTTGCGGCATACTTCCTCCCCGAGTGCGAAAAGGTGCATCAGGTCACAACGATCCAGCGTGGACAGGCGGCAGGTCTTACAGTATGCCGTCCCGAAAATGATGACAACCACGTAACAAAGGGCAAGATGTATCAGGACATCATTATGACAATGGGCGGACGTGTTTCCGAAGCCCTCAGCTTTGATGATGTATGCACAGGCGCATCGGGCGATATCCAGCAGGCTACAAAGCGAGCAAGAGCAATGGTAACTCAGTACGGCTTTTCCGAAAAGCTGGGACCCGTTCAGTACGGCGGCGGCAATAACGAGGTATTTCTCGGCAGAGATTACGGTCACGCAAGA
Source organism: uncultured Oscillospiraceae bacterium (assembly GCA_934486875.1). Lineage (GTDB taxonomy): Bacteria > Bacillota > Clostridia > Oscillospirales > Ruminococcaceae > Huintestinicola. Next base: position 511 of record CAKSPU010000002.1, on the reverse strand, counting down.
GATTACAGCGAATCCACCGCAGCTCTCATTGATGATGAAGTAAAGAACCTCATCGTCAAGGCTTACAAGGACTGCGAAGCACTTCTTAAGGAGCATTACGACAAGGTAAAAGAGCTTGGCGAGTATCTTATCGAGTATGAGAAGATAGACGGCAACGATTTTGAGAAGCTTATGAAGGGCGAGCTTGTCTGGGAAAAGAAGGACAAGAAGCTTGAAAAACCCAAGGCTGAAACCGAAGAAAACAAGGAAAACTCTTCCGATGAAGAGAAATCCGCAGCTTCCGTTGAGCTTGAAAACAACTCAGATGATAAGTCCGATGGATCCAAGGAATAACATATAAGAAAAAACACCGATCTGAAAAGGTCGGTGTTTTTTCTTATACTAATAACCAATTTTTCTATAGATAAAGCCGACAGATGAAATAAGCCCAGTCTAGGAAAGCGACCGCAGGCGGGCTTGTCGCCCGGCAAGGGAGCTTGACGCAGAATGGGATTATTTCAGCCGAGGATTT
>CAKSPU010000001.1 GCA_934486875.1 uncultured Oscillospiraceae bacterium | reverse complement strand
ACAGCTTTATTATATTACCACACTTTTTCTCCCCTGTCAATACTTTTTCGACAGGTTTTTTAGGTTTGGTAGTTTTGCTTCTAACCATCTTGATTTAATTGCCATTGTATGTGCAATATCACAACAAAATATACCCAAAAAAGGCGGACAGTCCAATACCGTCCGCCTTAATATTTTCACTTTTGCTCTTCAAGCCTGAAAGTAATTTCAAATTCCTCAGATTCGCCGTTAAAACCGAGCCTGTAAACCTTAGCGCTCACAGTTTCCCCAGCCTTGTGGGTATTCTGGAACTCCTTCACGCTGTTTTCGGTTATCATCTGAATGCCGTCTATCTCCGTAATAATATCGTCTGTCTCCAGCTTGGTGTTGTGTATATCGCAGTCCTCGGCTATCTCAGCCACGAGCAGTCCGGGTTTCACGCCCATACTCTCAGCCGTGTCGGGGGAGATGAAGTTATACATTATTCCAATTCTGGCTCTGCCCGTCACATAGCCCTTTTCAATGATGTCCTCAATAATTGGCACGGCAAAATCCGACGAGATCGCAAATCCAATATTCTCGCTTCCCGTGGAGCTGTATTTGCTCACAACCACGCCAATTACCTGACCGTAAAGGTTCACCAGTGCGCCGCCGGAATTTCCGAAGTTGAGCGCAGCATCTGTCTGAATACATTTGATAGGATAGCCCGTGTAGCTTTTTATCTCACGGTCAACATAGGAGACATTGCCCACAGTTACCGTGTCATTAAAGCCCCCTGCATTGCCTATAGAAATGACTTCCTCACCCTGAAGCATATCCGACGAGCTGCCGATAACAGCAGGTACAAGGTCATCAGCTTCGATTTTCAGCACAGCAAGGTCAGTCCGTGTGTCCGAGCCTATAAGCTTCGCCTCAAATTCACGTTCATCATTGAGCTTCGCCTTGAATCTTTCAACATCTTCAACAGCGTGAGCATTCGTGATGATATACCCGTCCTCGGATATAATAATGCCCGAAGCCTCGTTGTATGGCTGCAAAATAGTTCCCTGATAGCCGTAAAGATTTACGATAGAGGGAAGCACCTGATTTGCCGCCCCCGCAGGCGTGAGCAGACCCGTTTCCTTGTTCTGATAAAACTCATCATTCTCAACAGGCTTCGGCTCAACACTTATATTTACAGTAACGCCGCCCGAAGAGCCGCCCTGAGTACCGTCAGAGACCGACACACCGCTCTCGGCACCGTCGCCCTTGTGACTTAACGCAAGCAGCAGCATAACCGCCGAAAACAGCAGCAGCACTATTACCATAACAACAATTACCCAGACCGCCGAGCCTTTTTTCTTCCCCTCCTCGGGAGCAGGCACAGCGTCCACCTGCGGCGGATAATTATAAGGGGGCATACCGCCTCCGTACTGAGCATTACCGCCATAAGCCGACGCATTTCCGTATGTCGGAGCAGAATTATTCTGTGGGTTCTCGGTCATCGGCACAGCCTGATGATACTGAGCCGTGCCATTCTGCTGCTGTCCGCCTGCGGGATATCCGTAAGCAGGCGCAGAGCCCGCACCCGAATACATCTGCCTGTAAGCATTGTCCGCCGCAGGGGCAGCACCGATACCGTTCTGCCGACAGCCCTGATAATAATTCTGCTGTGCAGCATAATTCGGCTGTGCCGCCGCATTTTTTGCAGCCTCTTCGCCGTAATCCTTTTCCGCAAAAACGCCGCCGTCCCTGTTGATATCGGGATTTACAGCCTTGCTTTTATCGTCATTGTTTTCGGGAGCATTCCCGTTTTCAAAAAATTCCATACCGACCTCCAAAGGCAGATTCGCAGCACATTTATAAACAGCCCTGTCATTTGCGGTCAATGCCGCTGATTTACGGACAGCTTCCCAAAGGAAGCGTAAATTCAAACTCGGTATATTCCCCCGCCCTGCTGCGGACGAGTACCGAACCGTTGTGCAGCTTGATTATCGAACGTACAATGGACAGACCGAGACCAACGCCCGTCTTGTCCTTACCCCTTGATTCGTCGGTTTTGTAAAATCTGTCAAAAACCTTGTTGATCTCATTTTTCTTAAGACCCTCGCCGCTGTTTCGTATCACCACAGCCGCCATACCGTCCTCAACGCCGAAGCTGTAGGAGATATAGCCGCCCTCGTTGACGAATTTAACAGCATTCTCGGTCAGGTTGTAAATTACCTGCTGAACAAGATCCATATCCGCATTGACGTACAATTTTTCCGTGTCAAGTCCCTTAATGTCGATATTTTTGCCGTCAATACGCTTTTCAAAAAGCAGAACAGTCTTGACAGTAAGCTCCGTGATGTCGAAATTTTCCGTCTGAAGCTCCATTTCGCCCGCTTCATACTTTGAGATATTGAGCATTGAGCGGACAAGACGTGCAAGACGGTTTATCTCCTCCGAGACTGTCCTTAAATACTCTCTCTGCCTGTTTTCGGGGATAGTTCCGTCAAGAATGCCGTCAACAAATCCGCCGATAGTGGTCATAGGAGTTCTCAGCTCGTGGGACACATTGGAGATAAAGCTCTTTCGGTTTTCCTCAATAGCTTCAAGTGAGCTTGCCATATCATTAAGGGTATTTGCAAGAAAGCCCATTTCGTTCTGATCGGTAACGCAGACCTTCTCCGAAAAATCGCCCTCACCGAATCTCTTTGCCGCAAGGGTCATCTCCTTAAGGGGAGTGAGGATACGGTTTATGGTATATTTGAGCAGAGGGAAGACTGCCAGCATTATCACGGCAAAGCCTGCCGCAAAAAGAATGACCATCGCCTTAAGGTAGCCTGTAAATCCGTCCGCAGAAAGACTTGCGGCAAGATAATACGCCTCCCCGCCGCAGTTCAGGGAATAAAGCATATTAAGGCGTGACACGGGATAGAACCCGCCCATACTGTCCATAGCAAAGCTTCCCTCGGGACGGGAGCCCTGCATTGAACGCTCACTCAGTTTTCCCGTATGTGAACAAGGTGATGCCTCGGAACAAGCCAAAACATCACCCTCACTGTCAAACAAAATATACTCCGCACCTGTGCTCGCAGCGGCAGAGGGCAGTATCTCACGAAGAGGCTCTGCCCCGCCTTCGCCCTCCGAAAGATATGCGGACACACTTACCCGCACTTCCTCGGAAAGCCGCTCCAGCTGGTGCTTGCGGTCATTCTTGTATGTGGATACGGAAAAGCTGATAATGATCGCAGACATAAATATGAGCGATGCTGCGACCAGTGCTGCCGATAAGCTGAAATACTCTGCGGCAATGCTTTTACGCATTTTCCTCTTCAGCCTCGAACTTGTAGCCTACGCCCCATACGGTCTTAAGCGCCCACTTGTCGGAAACGCCCTCGAGCTTTTCTCTCAGACGCTTGATGTGAACGTCGATGGTACGGGAATCGCCGTAGTATTCAAAGCCCCAGACTTCGTCAAGAAGCTGGTCTCTTGTGTAAACTCTGTTGGGGTTGGAAGCGAGGTAGAAAAGAAGCTCCAGCTCCTTGGGAGGAGTGTCCATGACCTTGCCGTCAACTCTCAGCTCATATCTTGTCATATTGACAACGAGCTTGTCATACTTTACCTCTCTGATCTCAGACTCGGAGGAGGACTGACCTATTCTTCTGGAAACAGCCTTGATACGTGCGATAACTTCCTTTGTATCGAAGGGCTTTACAACATAGTCGTCAGCGCCCAGCTCCAGACCCAGTACCTTGTCGAAGGTTTCGCTCTTGGCGGTTATCATAATAATGGGCACATTGGACTTCTTTCTGATCTCACGGCATACCTGCCAGCCGTCAAGACCGGGAAGCATAATGTCGAGAAGAACGATATCGGGCTTAAGAGCATTGAACTTAACAACAGCCTCATCGCCGTCGTGGGAGACCATAACGCCGTAGCCTTCCTTTTCGAGATATAATTTTAAAAGCTCGCAGATGTTATTATCGTCATCAACAACAAGAACCTTACCAAGTGACATATCAAAATTCCTCCTATTTAAAATTCCCGGAATCCTGCACACTGATGTGTCTGCAAAAAATGTCCGAAATATTCCAACATAATGTTACCTATATTATATAATAAATTGCGATATGTTTTATAAATTTTTATGATTTATATTATGTACAGATTGTAAATTTAACAAAATCATATTCCAAATTTCCCAAAAAAGTAAAAAACTATTCATTTTCGCAGGTGTCGAAAGCTTATCCGAAATACTTTATTTTGTTTGTAAGCGAAAGGAGGAGCTCAAGTCTCACCTCGTCCTTAAATTCGGGCTTCACCATATAATAGATATAATTTTCAAGAACATTCACATCAGGCACGCTCCTGCCCTCGATTTTAAAGTTCTCAAAGCCCATAGGAGCGTACCTTCCGTATATCGCATCGGGAGAAATGTGCAGCGGGGAAGCAATGATCTGATAAAGATTTTTCTGCATACAGCGGCACTCAAAGGGCTCGGGGTCAAAGGGCGTTCCCGTCCTTTTCTTCATATGCTCGGTGAGGGCTATCTGGCTCCTGCCGATAGAGCGGTAATGCTCCCCCCGTCTCTTGCAGGCAGGGTCGCAGCAGGGATTTATGAGCAGCTCTGCCTTTTCCTTGTGCGGCAGCTTTTCCATAACCTCAAAATTATTGTTGAAGTTGTAATCCAGCACCACAAGGGAATAATCCTTTTCCATCTCTGCGCACAGCCCGTCATAATTTTCTATCTGCTTGCAGGTGGAGCTTGTTATGGGAATATCGGGGAAATGCTCCCTGATGTGATCCTCCAGCAGCGGCGAGAAAACTATGACCTCGTTGAGCCCGTTGTCCGCCGCTTTCAGCACAGCGTTGCATAACGGGTCGGAAAGCTGCTCTATGGTTATAAGGGGATTTGTGAAAGTAAATCGGCAGGGAATGCCACGCTGATTGAACCGGTTTAAAATTTCCCTGAGAATGCGTGGGTCGGCATTGCCCTGCAAATACCGTCCGCCGTTCCAGGTCATATTGGGGAATGCGCCGTAAACCGAGCCGATCTTCACGCCCTCACGGAATTTCCGAGGGTTCCTATTCATATATTCCGCTAAAGTGAGATTAAGTCTGAAATGCCTGTAAAAATCAGGCAGATGAAATTTTATATCCATTTTTGATTCTTCCCTTATATAATATCAGTGGCACTCAAACCAGCTTTTTCCCGTTTCAACGTCCGCAGTGAGAGGAACGTCCAGCTTGACGGCACTGCGCATTTCCTCACCGAGAACCTCCGCCGCCCTTGCAGCGTCCTTTTCCGAAGCCTCGATTATAAGCTCATCGTGTATCTGCAAAATAAGCTGTGCATCGAGCTTTTCATCTCTGAGCCTGCGCCACACCCTGACCATAGCGATCTTGATGATGTCCGCCGCCGCTCCCTGAACGGGCGCATTCATCGCCGCACGCTTGCCAAAGCTCTGAATGTTCTTGTTTTTCGCCGCAAGCTCGGGGATATAGCGCCGTCTGCCGAAGATCGTCTCGGAATAGCCCTTTTCCGCTGCATCTGCAACAGCCTTTTCCATAAACGCCGCAACGCCGCTGAAATTCGAGAGATAGCTTTTTATATATCTGTCCGCCTTTGCCACGGAAACGTCGATATCCTTTGAAAGCGAAAATGCACTGATGCCGTAAACAATGCCGAAGTTTACCGCCTTTGCCGCACGGCGCATCTCGGGCGTTACCATATCCTCGGGCATACCGAATACCTGTGCCGCCGTTGACGTGTGGATATCGCCGCCGCCGTTGAAGATCGCCTGCATATTTTTATCGCCGCTCAGATGTGCAAGTATCCTGAGCTCGATCTGGCTGTAGTCCGCATCAATGAGCACCCTGCCGTTTTCACTCACGAAAAATTTTCTCATATTCCGCCCAAGCTCGGTGCGGACGGGAATATTCTGCAAATTGGGCTCGGTGGAGGAAATCCGTCCCGTCCTCGTCTCGGTCTGCCTGAATACGGAGTGAATGCGTCCGTCCGCTCCCACCGCTTTGAGCAGCCCCTCAACATATGTGGAACGGAGCTTTGTGTACTGGCGGTAGGTCAGTATCATATCAATGATCGGGTCCTTGTCACGGAGCTCTTCAAGAACTTCCGCACCTGTGGAATAGCCCGTTTTCGTCTTTTTGCCCGAGGGCAGCCCCATTTCCTCAAAAAGTATAACGCCCAGCTGCTTCGGTGACGAGATATTGAACTGCTTTCCCGCACGGAAATATATCTGCTGTTCAAGCCCGTCGATCTCCTCCGAAAGGGTCTCACCGAATTTTCTGATGCCCTCGGTGTCCGCCTTTACGCCGAAATGCTCCATAGACGCAAGCACGCAGGTAAGCGGCAGCTCCACCTCACGGCACAGCTTGTCCGAGCCGATATCCGCAAGCTCCCTGTCAAGGCGGCGGCACAATGCGGGCAGGGCGGCAATATCCGAATATTCGCCCAGGCTCTCATAATCGGGACAGCCGTATTCTGCGCAAAGCCCCTTTATGGTATATTCCGAAGCGGAGGCGTTCAGCAGATAGCCCGAGATATCAGCGTCAGCGGCAATATTTTTAAGCTCACTTCCCCGTTCCAGCATATAGTGATAAACAGGCTTTGCCCCGAAAGTCATTTTGCTGTATTCAGAGGAAAGCAGCGCCTTGATGTCGCTTTCGTTTTCAAAAACCGACAGCTTGTTTTCATATGCCGTGTAAAGAGCAGTCCTGTCCTCGGTCTGTGAAAGGATAAATGCAAATCCCCCCTTGATATCGGAAGCATTCATAACGGTGATATTATAATCCACCGTCGGCTCCTTTTCCTCCTCGGGGATATCATTCAGCGCCGCTGATGGCTTCACCCCCAGCCTGTCCATAAGCTTTGTCATTTCAAGCTCGGTGAGCAGACGGGACAATGCTCCCTCGTCACGATCGGTATATGCATAATCCGCAGCGTCAAGGCTTATGGGTGCATCTTTCACAATAGTCGCAAGCCATTTGCTTTCCTTTGCGTCATTTTCCCCTGCGGTGAGCTTCGCAATGACGGATTTGGTTGCTGTTACCTCTCCCGTCGAAAGCTTTTCATACAAATTCTCCACCGATGAATAATCCTTGATAAGGGAAAGAGCGGTTTTCTCACCGATCCCCTTAACTCCGCTGATGTTGTCCGAGCTGTCTCCCATAAGTCCTTTCAGGTCGATAAGCTGAATGGGCGAAAGTCCGTCATACATCTCGGCAAATTTCCCGGGAGTGCATTTTATAAGCTCCTTTGTGGTGTGAAGCATAACGGTTACATTATCGTTTATAAGCTGTAAGCTGTCCCTGTCCCCCGTGAGGATATAAACGGTGTCATCACCCTTGCCGAAATTTGAAAGTGTGCCTAAAATGTCATCTGCTTCATACCCGGGGCATTCAAGGACCTTTATGCCCATATCCCCAAGAAGCTCCTTGATAAGCGGCATCTGCACCGCAAGCTCATCGGGCATACCGTGCCTTGTAGCCTTGTAAGCCGCATTTGCCTTGTGACGGAATGTTGGCTCTTTCAGGTCAAACGCCACGGCACAGCTGTCGGGAGAAAGCTCTGCGGCGGTTTTCAGGTAAATGTTCATAAAGCCCGTGAGAGCGTTTGTGAACACACCTTTTTTGTTTGAAAGAGCCTTTATGCCGTAAAATGCACGGTTCATAATGCTGTTTCCGTCAATTGCAAGAAGCTTCATAATAAAATTCTTCCTTTCAGATTAACTTATGTGAACTATCTGGGGGCCGAGAATAACGTCTTTCACCTCTCCGTCCTCGGAAATGTACCTCGCTCCCGCCCAGTAAATATATTTGCCGCTTTCCTCGGGGGTGAGGGTAAATTTTTCGGTATGATAATATGGGAATACCTCTGTGCTTTCGCTTGTGTAAAATGGGGAAAGGTCTGTGCCCGAAAAATCCTCAGCTCTTTCAAGCCTGCAAATTATGCCATCGCCGCTGTCGGACTTTATGAATTTGGCTGAGAGTGCGCCTATTTCCACCTCATAGCTCTCCCCCGCCTTTACATCAAAGGGATTCAGAGGCTTTTCGGTGCTGATAGCTCCGTCGGCACTAAGACCTAAAAAAAACGACCCCATACCATTGTACCATAAATTTTTTACACTGCTTGCTTTCAACCTGCCGTCCTGCGAAATAAACTCAAAGCTTACTGCATACAGCCCGTCAACACTGCTGCCGTATGCTATGGCATCGACCGTATCACCCTCGGAAGCCGTGACCCTTACGGTGTCATAGCCGTCATAATCAATGTGAATGGGTACGCCACGGTAGCTGCTGATATAAACAAGCCCCTCGCCGTCCTCCGTGAATACGGGGTCGCTGCCCTCAAAAAGATCCTCCTCGGTCAGGTGCAGAGAATCTGCACACTCATCGGTAAATGGCTCTCTCACAAAGTCCATAAGCTCCTCACGGTTCGCCGCAAGCTCGGGAGACACTCTGTAATAGCTTATTTCGTCCGTTTCATCGCCGCTTAAAGGCTCAAGATACTGTCCGTAGGCGCTGCCGAAATCCAGCTCGTATCCGTTTCCGAAAAGGTAAATGTCCCACAGCTCTCTCACCGCCTCGGTCACCTCATCATCTCGGTGAAAATCAAGGTCGCCTGTGATATATGCGGTGTCCGTTTTAAGGTCAATGAGCCATTCGTAATAGTTATTTTCCCCGTAGTCAAAGCAGGCAAATGCATAATTGTTTATGTCGCCCGAAGATGTATACGGTTCATCATAGACTATGAATGAATTGGCGTTGAAAATAAAATCCTCGGAGACAAATTCATATTCCCCTGTGATGATGTCACTGTAATCATCGTCGGGAATGACCGATATGGGAATAAGGCTTTTATCCTTTTCAAGCTCGAACAGACGGACATATTTTCTGCCGCCGTCGATACGTGAAAAGGAAATGACATCGGTGCTTTCCCCGTTAAGAAAGCCGTTGTCCGAAAACCTGCCGATATTTTCCGAATATTCGGGTGGCGTGAGGGTGAAAGCTTCATTGTCAAAAATTTTGCAGCCGTACCGGGTGCCGTCCTCCGAAGCTGAAACAAGGGTAAGAGTACCGCTGTAAGCATCGCCCTCTGCCGTTCCCGAAAAATACAGGCTTATTTCCAGATTTATCCAGTCAAACCTGAGAGTGTCTATCTTCTCGCCGTAATCGGCAGGCGGGAGCGTTTCGGGAGCTGGTTCCGACAGGTCGGAAACAGTTTCCGAAAAAACTGTGACAGGCGCTGTCATTGCCGTTTCCCACTCCATTTGCAGGGTATCGGTAGGCTCCGCATCTATATCCCGAGGACCGCAGGCGGTGAGGAGAAGCAATGACGATATGACTGCCGTAACAGTAAAATGCTTCATAAAATATCCCTCCGTATTTTTGTTTCTGTAAATAAAACAAATCACAGGGGCAAAATGTTACACCGAAAAATTTTCAGAACAAAATTTCCGTTACCTCTTGACATTTTGGAACGTTTGTGCTATAATATTAATTATCATCAGCAATCAATACCTATTCTGCCCATAAAATCCTGAATTGTTCTGAGCTCGGGGAAAAACAGGATATTAAATGCCTTTCCGCAGTCGTTTATTGTAATGGCGTTGTTCACAAAGCAGGCATTCGCCGCTCCCCCGTTTATGGCGGCAATTTCCCCCGAGGGAGCTGTAACGCTTTCGGGAACGGAGATATCCACCGTCATACCCGTCATTATGGAAAAATTGTTGGCATAAGAAGCGGCGCAGATGTTCACCGTTTCCCGCACCACCGACATTACCATTTCATTGGCATCGCCCTTGCCTTTTACCGACACATCGGGAAAAAATGTGCCTGCAAGCCGCTCTATGAACGCATATGGGAAGATGAAAAGCACCGCTCCCTGCATATCACAGTTCAGTTTTATTAAAAAAGCTTCCGTGCCGCTGCTGAGGAGGTCGGCTATTTTTCCCGCCTCCGCTGTGGGGAGCACCTTCACCTGCGGGGTGGAGATATCCGTGGGGGAGGATATCATTTCCGAAAGCGATGTTGCGGCATTGCCCGCTCCCATATTGCATATTTCCTGTAAAACGGACCTGTGCATCTCGCCGAAGTCCGCAAAGCTCTTAAGAGCCATAGAGTAATGACCGTCCTTTTTAAATATTTGCCTTAGTAATTACGGCTCGTAGTATCTGGGTTTGTTTATTAGTATTATCAGGTCGATTATCCAGCCGATAAGTCCAAGTCCGCCTGTACACAGCCAGAGTATTCCCGTTGCGATCTTGCCCTCGTAGAATCGGTGAATGCCGAAAATGCCGAAAAGGGCGCAGAGGAAAATTGACAGGCTGCGGCTTTTGAGATTTGTTTTGAATCCGCCTGCTCTGTTGGGGCTTATCTCGTCAATTATCTTTTCGCCGTATGCCTTGGCGGTGGCGGCGATATCATCAACGGAGGTGAAATTCTGTTGGTCTGCGGCATATGAGGGAATACTGCCGCTCTGAGATGAAGCCGTGTCCTGTCTCGGGGGTGTTTGGTCATCTACAACTATGCGGATATTTTCGGGCTCCGCATATGCCGTTTTATTCTCCCTGTTTGTCTCCTGATCCTTTTCGGGCTGGGGAGATGTGTGCCTGTCGGGCTTATAAAATTCAATCATAATAATCTCCGAAAATCACTTTGCCGTAATGCGGTATTTCTTTCCGCACTCGGTATCAAATTCAAATGCACCGTTATTTTCCGTAAGCTTTATTTCCGCATCTCCGCAGGTGACGGTGATGCTGCCTGCACATCTCACCGCAAGCCTGTTGCCGCAGAAAGATATAACATCGGCATTGACAAGACTGCCCTCAGACCATTCAAAAGCTGTCTCAAAGCCGCCTCTTGCCTTAAAGCCCCTTGCATTTCCGCTCTTCCACAAGGGCGGGAGGGCAGGGAGAAATTCTATCTCGGCAGTACCCGAGAGCCCGTCATATCGGCTCTGGAGAAGAGCTTCCGCAATTCCTGCGCCGCCGCCGAAGTTGCCGTCTATCTGGAATGGCGGGTGCATATCGAACATATTTATGCTTGTGGAATGGGCGAGAAGCGCCTGAACGTTCTCCCCCACCTTTTCGCCGTCAAGAAGCCTTGCCCACATATTGATTATCCAAGCTCTCGACCAGCCTGTGTGACCGCCGCCGTGGGAAAGTCTGCGCTCAAGGGTGGCACGTGCAGCCTTTGCGTTCTCGGGGGTCTTTGCGGGGCTGATGATATGGGCGGGATAGAGGGCATAAAGCTGGGAAATGTGTCTGTGCCCCGGCTCCACCTCATCGTAATCCTCCGCCCACTCCATTATCTGACCGTACTTGCCTATCTCGGGCTTGGGGAGACGGTCTCGCATTGAGCGGAGCTTTTCGGCAAAGTCGGCTCTCTCGCCAAGAACGGCTGAGGAATTTATCACGGCTGTGAAAAGGACATAAAGTATCTGGCTGTCCATTGATGGTCCCTTGCAGAGAGTGCCTGTTCTGCCGTTTTTGGCATAATAGGTGTTCTCTGGCGAAACGGAGGGATTTGTCACAAGCCTGCCCTTTTCGTCCTCGGTGAGAAAATCCGCAAAAAATTCCGCCGACTCGCAGAGAGTGTCAAATTTCCCGTCAAGGAAATCCTTATCGCCTGTGAAGAGGTAATGCTCCCAGATGTGGGTGCAGAGCCACGCCATTCCCATTGGCCAGAGCGTTCCGGGGAGCCATTTGTCCTGCGGTGCGGTGTCGCCCCAGATGTCGGTATTGTGGTGGCAGACCGTTCCGCCGCAGTGATACATCGAACGGGCGGTCACTCTGCCGTTTTCCCTCATTCGCTCGATATGGTCGAAAAGAGGGGTGTGGCAGTCGGAAAGATTCTGTATCTCTGCGCCCCAGTAATTCATCTCGGTATTGATGTTGACAGTGTATTTTCCGCCCCAGGCAGGCCACATATCCTTGTTCCATATACCTTGCAGGTTAAGGGGCAGTGTTCCCTCACGGGAGCCTGCTATCATAAGATAGCGGGAGAAATTGAAGTAGAGGGAAATAAGCTCATTGTCCTGTGCGTTGTTTTCCTTGACGGCGTTAAGGCGCTCATCGGTGGGGCGTGTTTCACTTTCGCCGTTTACGGGGGCGATACTCAGTGAGCAGCGGTCAAAAAGCGATGAATAGTCATCTGTATGGCGCTTTATAAGGCGCTCTGCGGTCATTCTTGCGGCTCTCTTTGCCTGAGAAATGCAGAGCTTTTCGTAATCGCCACTGCGCCACGATGTCTGTGCCCCAATTATAAGCATAGCTTCATCGGCATTCTTGCAGACAAGACGGTTTGCGTCCGTGCCGCACTCACCGCCCACAGATGTAGCGGTTATGGCACAGGCATAGGGAATGCCGTCGGAAACGGTGAAAAGAACGGTCTTATCGTCATAGGCTTCGTTCTTGTCGTAATTGTCGTCACGTCCGTCAATTGCGGCGGTAAAGGATATGCTGCCCTTTTTGTCGGCTGTGAAGCGGACGATGATGCATTCATCGGGGCAGGAGGCAAAGACCTCACGGGTATATGTTACCCCCTCCGACTTGAATGTTGTATAAGTCACGGCATTTTTCAGAGAAAGTCCTCTTTCGTAATCGGATATCTCGCCGACATTCTGCCAGATGTGCAGGTCGCCTAAGGGCTGATAATGGCGCTGATTCTCGTTTGTGCCGTAAAATGCATCGGAGCAGAGCTGCTCGGCTTCGGCAGTCTTTTCCTCGTTTATAAGGCGGCGTATCTTTTCAAGATTATCATATGCCTTTGGATTGTTTCGGTTTCTGAAATTTCCCGACCATATTGAATCCTCGTTGAGCTGGAGAAGCTCATTTGCAGGCTCACCGAATATCATTGCGCCCATTCTGCCGTTTCCCACGGGCAGGGCTGTATTCCATTCGGCGGCGGGAGAGGTGTACCAAAGGTCATATTCGGGGCCTTTTACTTTTATTATGCTCATTTATATCAGTTCCTTTCGGGATTTTTCCGTGAATAGAAAAAAACTGCCGGTTTAATCGCATAAATTTCTATACGGTCAAATCGGCACTTTTTCGTTATTCACTTATTTTGATCCTGCGGCAGTAATACCGCCGCAGGATATCTTGAAGCAAATTGTCACGCCGTTTTCTGATCGGGAAATATTACATACCTGTAAGACCCGAACGGGCGATACCCTCGGTAAAGTTCTTCTGAAGGAAGATGTACATTACAAGGATAGGGGTGATGGAGAGCAGACAGCCCGATTCCATCCATACGATAAGCTCTCTTGCGTTTACCTTGACTGTACCGTTGTTGAAGAGTACTCGTGTAAGGGAAGCGTTCAGGTTTTTCAGCTGAAGAGCGATGGTGCTGTTGTTTGTGAAGAACGATGTGGAGATGTAGTAATCGTTCCAGTACCATACAACTGAGAGCAGGAATACGGTGAGGAAGGTTGAGCCTGCGTTGGGGATCATAACCTTGATGAATGTGCCGAGAGGTGAGCAGCCGTCCAGATATGCAGCGTCCTCGAGCTCCTTGGGAAGTCCTCTGAAGGACTGGCGGAAGAGGAAGATGAACAGACCTGCACGGAGTCCGTTTGCCATAAGTGCGGGCATATACATTGTCAGGGCGTTATCAATAAGGTTGATGTAGTTGCCTGTGATAGCGTGCCAGATGCCCAGGGGATTGAAGTAACGGAAGAACATATACTGAGGGATAAGAATGATCTGAGCGGGCATAAGGATCATAAGAATGACCACGCCGAAGAGAATGTTCTTGCCCTTGAAGTTAAATCGTCCGAAACCGTAGCCTGTGATCGCACAGGTGATGACCTGTACTATCGAGCAGCCGATGTTGATGAACAGGGTGTTGCCGAGAGTGTGCCAGAAGTCCATTACTCGGATAACGTCCTTGATGTTTGAAAGGGTGAATGACCTTGATATCCAGATGATAGTGGGGTCGTTCATCTCAGAACGGGGACGGAACGCCGCTGTTATCATATAGATAAGGGGGTAGATGATTACGAAGCAGAGACCGAATACCAGAAGTCCACGGCATACGGGCCATACGGTATCAAAGACTCTTTTTCTCTTGAGGTATTTCTGCTCGGCGGGGGTAAGGGTTGCAAGACGCTTTTTGAAGCGCTCACGCTCTTCCTTGCGGGATCTCTTTACCTCCTTGGGGGGCTTTTCCGGCTTGACCTTTTTAAGGAAGTCGGAAGCTGCTGCTTTTACTGTATTTTCTGCCATTTTTTCCAACTCCTTAAATTAATCATCGTAGTAAACGATCTTGTTCATAATAGCGAAGATGATTCCTACCGCCACAAGAACTATTGCGAAGTAGCTCCACGCCATTGCCGCCGAGAAGCCGTATTTCCAGTCGTCCTGAACTGAGAGCACCTGCTCCATAACAACGTTGGTGGGATCTGTGAATGTGTCGATGATGGTGTAAACGAGGTTTACAAGGATCATAGGGGAAACATAGGGAAGAGTGATCTTCCAGAAAAATTCCCACGAGGTAGCACCCTCGATAGCTGCCGCTTCCTTAGCCGATGTGGGGATTCCCTGGAGGGCTGAAAGGAAGATGATTATCTGGATACCGCATTTCCATACGAGGTTCAGGATATCAGATGTCATTGTGGAGAGCATTTCGGTGAGCTTGTCGTTAAATCCGTAGATTCCCACAAATTCAAGAAGCTCATCGACCATATCTGCGGAGAACATTGTGGAGAACTGGTCTGCATCTGCTGTTCCGCTGGTGTCGAGGTTGTTGGTGATTATCGCATAAACAGGGCCTGTTGCGATGATAACGGGAAGGAAGAATACCGCTCTTGCAAAGGTACGGCCTCTGAACTTCTGGTTAATGATGATCGCAACGAAGAGGGAGAAGATGATGATGATAGGTGTCTGCCAGAGAGTATCTCCCAGCACGGTGACCAGGTTCTGACGGAAGTCAGGGTCGACCATAAAGGCTCTCTTGTAGTTGTCAAGACCGAGAGGGCTCATTACAAGAGCACCAACGTCGGGCTTTACATCATAGAACGAATAGATGAAAGACTTGATAACGGGAATGATGAAGAACATCAGCGAACCGATGAACCACAGAGCGATAAATCCGTAGCCGTAAAGTCCTTTTTTCTTTTCGTAGGACATATTCAGTTTCATTCTCCGATTACCTCCTCTCCGATATAGTCGGTAAGCTTCAGGGTCTTGCCGTCAGCTGTAACGGTGCGGTCGTCAAGGTTTACAACGGTCTTGTAGCCGTTATCGTAAACTGTTGTTATCTCGCTGCCGTCCTCCGAAACTGTGTAGGAGGCAATTGTGGAATCCGCTGCGGGAGTGAGCACCTCATCAGCCAGCTTGTAAAGTCCTGCGGCTTCATTTACCCAGTTTGCGTAGTAGCCGTAGTAATACTTGTCAAGCTTGGTGTCCTTAAGGTCGCTTGCCTCGATTCCCACAAAGTCGAAGCCGATGTTGCTGCCCGATGCGATAGCGGTGAGGGAAGCGATATCAAGATCCGCATCGCCGTTTACCGCTGTGCAGGAGTAAGGTGTTACGCCGTGGAGCACCATCTGATAGAGGGGGATATCCGCATCAAAAACGTCGAACTTGCTGGAGCAGAGGGGAACGTTTGTGATGTAGTCGGTGTAGGGCAGGACGTAAGCTGCGGGGTTATCCGAAAGAACGGAGCCTGTCTGCTTTGCGCTGCTGTAGATGCCCTGAACGATACCCTTTGCATTCTCACGGGAGATAGCCTTTTTGCCGTAATCACCGTAAATGGTGTTTGCGAGGCTTCCGAAGGAGAAGTTGGTAACATTGCTCTTGTTGTAGCTCTTGATGAGCTTGTCAAATGCCTTGTTGTAGGAAGCGGGGGTGAAGAGGGAAAGTGACTTGTAATACTTGTTCTCGATGCCGTGGGCAAGGTCGAACACGGGTATCTGAGCATATGCATTTGATACTCGGATAGCGGTATTTGTCATATTCCAGTAGCCGTTTCCTGTTTTGAACTGCTGGTTGTCAACAACGGGGAAAAGCTTGATGTTGTTGGCAGCGGCATATGCGCTCAGGTCATTGTACTTGCTCTTGCCGCCAAGCTTTGAGGCGGGAGAGAAGGAATCGGCAATTTTCTCACCGATATTGTCGTTGTTGTAGTTATTGTATGCAACGACCATATCATCAACGCCTTCATTGTTAAGGCACTCGAGAATGTACTTTGTTGTTGCAAAGGTCGTAACGGACTGCTTTACCGTTACGGGGAGACCTGCGATGGATTCCTTTTTAAGGGTTCCGCCGTAGATGTCAAGGTAAAGGGAATTGGTATCGGTAAGCTCCTTGTCCTCAACACCCTTTTCGCTTACAAGATACTCTCTGTATCTGTCGGCGATGTCGGTGTAATCCACCTCGCTCCGGTCGCTGTTTGAAACAGGATAGTAGCGAAGCTCGATCTCGGGGATAAGTATTCCTCTCTTTTCAAATACCTTTAAGGGGCTTGACTCGCCGCCCATAAGGTACTCGTCCTGAGTTCTTACTTCAAAATCGAAGTAAGTGGAATTGTAGTCGGTGTTGTTCTGATTGGAAACGTAGCTGTTGATAGTTGCGCAGGTATCGCCCTTATCCGCAACCACCATCATTGCGCTGTTTCCCTTAACAATGCCGTACATAGGCAGGTTCACTTTCTGAGTTGTTGCCTGCTTCTGGTTCTTTACGGCGGTGATGTCTCTGCCGTAGACCTTTCCGGAATAGGTCTTGAGACCTGTTTTTCCGTTGTTGAAGTTTATGATCGCACCGCTGCCGTCGGGGATAACGAAGTAGCCCTCGTCCTCAAGTCCCGCTGCACCGAAGGTTGTCATAAATGCAAGGTCACTTGTAAGCTTTCCGCTTACGGTGGAGGGATTGTCCTCAACGATAGCTGATGTATCAACATACAGCTTCATATAATCCTTTTCAAGGGAAATAGTTACGGGCACTGTGATGCCGGGTTCGGAATATGTATAGGTTATCTCTATAGTCTTTCCCGACTTCTTCATCTTGGTCTTGCCCTTGCCCTTGCTGGTAAGAATGGTCGTTGCACGATCTGCGGGTGACGCATATGTAAGTGTCATACCCGAAGCAAGCTCGTCCTTCTGACCCTTCTTTGCGTTGGAGGTCTGGAGATCAACGGGGTTTGACCACCATTTTTCTCCTGTTTTAAGATCCTCCAGCATTATTGTATTCTCTTTTGTGTTCATATAGAGCTTAAGGTTTTCGTTGGAATCAACTTCCTCCATAAGCTCGAATGCTTCGTCCTCGGTCCGGGGAGCGTCCTCCTCTTCCTCATCGGCGGAGTCCTCTGCTGCCGCATCATCGGCAGCTGCCGACTCATCTGCGGGAGCGTCATCACCGAACACGCTTGCTGCGCCTGTTGTCATTATCATTGAGAAGCAAAGCAGGAACGCAAGAGATCTTTTAAGCTTTGAATGCATTGTTTTCACCACTTTTCCTTTTTGAAATTTAAACTCTCAGTCTGTAGGAAAGCTCAGTATAGATAGTAAATACGAATATGATGACCTGCTGGAAAAGCGTAAGGAGAAGAACCAACAGGAAAACTACCAGTACCATTGCCACCACTGTGAGCAGTATCAGCGCCAAAGTCTTGCCGAACGAGAACTGATGGACTGCTTTCATCGCTGAGATGAACAGCACCACTGTCCACGCCGTTCCTATTACTTCAAAGCACTGAATGAAAATGTACTCGTCTCTGATAAGGAAGTGGGAAAGAACCGTTCCTATCAGCTTTCCGCATATGTACGGTATAAGCGAATACGCCGTGACTATGAAAATGTTTTTCATAGAGCCTTCGCCGTCGAACAGAGTACACATTGCCCAGTTGCATACTACATAGAGCAGGAACAGACCGAAGCTCTGGAATATATAAGGAACAATGTTGAAAATCTTATCATAGCTTGTGTAATACTGGAAGCCGTACATTCTGCTGTACGCCAGTGATTCAATGAAAAGGAGGCAAACGATGATGATCGCATATTTCATTGAACCTGCTTTTTTCCACCTGAGATCCTCGAAGCCCTCAAAGGGGTGCATAACAGTGTGCTTGACAAACTGTCCCTGAGTGAGATCCAACATTACTTACGCACCTCTCCTTCTCTGCCAAGGGAATGTGATTATTCCCTTTTGGTTAAGCTTCTTTATCACTTTCCAAGCAACAACGATCACGAGAATGATGATTATTGCGGGAGTGAACCATTTCTGAAGTATCTGGTCTCTGTAGCCCTCATATGCCTTGTTGTAACGGGCACGGCTGATGGAGATCCTGAAGTACTTCATAGCCTCCTTGTAGTCCTCATTGTTAAGAAGGGCATTGCCGATTCCGATGTATGCACGGCGGTAATTTCCGTCGTACTTGATAACATTTCTCCAGGGCTCCTCAGATTCTTCATAGTAGCCTGCGTTGTAGAGGTTTGTTGCCTCGGTAACTATCTCACCGAAAGCGGTGCGTCTGAAGATCGTGATGCTGTTCTTTCTGGAATCGAGAACATAGAGCATATTGTCGTGGCTCTCGATAGCGGAAACGCTTCGGAAGGTTCCAAGCTGCTCACCTGTTCCGCCGAGCACGAACATCAGGTTAGCCATTTTGTCGTACTGGAATATTCTTCCGTGGGCGAAATCAAGAATGTTCATCTCACCGTTGGGTCCGATGTCGATATCGGTGAGGGTGGATTCCTTGGTGTAAATGGAGTAATATGCGGGGGAGATATCACCGAATGTTACTTCATTTGCGGTGATGGAGGAGAGGATATTTGTTCCTCTGGGGTTCAGCTTCTTTACTGTATCGGTCTTTACCTCGGTGGACTCTGTAACGGTGTAGATGAAGCCGTCATCGTCGATATCGAAGTTTGAGAAGCCGATAGGGGTTGTCTTTGTGGAACGTGCTCTCTGCTCCTCGGTAGCGATAGTGTTCCAGAAAGCGTTCATAACGATCTCTGCGGTAGCCTCAACTCGGTTCGCACCGTAGAAGCCGAGAAATTCGCCGTTGAAATCATACATAACTGCGCCCTTTGTAACGGACTTTACGACAATGTAAACATTTCCTGCCTTATCTACCGCAACCTTTCGGGGGTTGTAGGTAAGATCCTGGGAATACACCTCGGAAGTGGGCTTCTCGAAGATGTAGTCAACGTTTCCGTCGATGTCCGTTTTGAGCACACGGCTGTTTTCCGTGTCGCAGACGTAAATGTAGCCTGTGTACTGATCCACAAACACACCCTCGGGCTTTTTGAGCGTAAGCTCTTCGCCGTTGTAGGTGAATTTGTCGAAATACTTCACCATATTGAAGTCAAGGTCTGTCACGATAATTCTGTCATTGCCCTTGTCGGCTATGAACATATAATAGTTGGGGTTCGCCTCGGAATTTTCCTTGAAGAGAAGTCCTGTGTCCTCTGCAAGATAAAGGTCAGCGGGCTCTTTAAGTCCCATTTTGTCCTTCCAGTCCGCCTTGCCTGCCTCGTATCCGTCCATTGAGGACACATACTCGGTAAGACCCTTTATAGACTGTCCGTCCACAAAGCTCTCTGCGGTATATCCAACCTGTGAAGCAACTGCGTCGCCCCATCTGTCATAGCTGTAAGGGTCATAGCTTTCCATAGCGGTCACATTTGCCGCAAGCGTTGACGCAAGCATTACACAAGCGCCTGCTGCAGCGATCAGCTTTTTCAAGCTTTTCATATCATCACCCTTTTCTTTAAGTTTTCGCAGTATGATATCAGTCCTTCATACCTGCGTGAGCCATTGTTTCCATAACGTTTCTCTGTGCCAGAACGAATACCAGCAGGGGGGGGATCATCAGTACGACTGCGGAAGCCGCAATTGCACCCTGACGAGCGATACCTGCTGCGGCGATCTGCTGAACTACGACAGGGATAGTCTTGAGAGCCTCGTCGTAAACAAGACCGCCTCCCGCCTGGTTCCAGGAGGTCTGGAACTCAAAGATGATGATGGTCATAAGAGCAGGCTTACAGTTAGGCATTACGATGCCCCAGCATATACGCAGGAGACCTGCGCCGTCAACCTTTGCTGCCTCGATCATTGCGTCGGGAATGGTGGTCATACTCTGACGCATAAGGTAGAGACCCATTGACGTTGCGATAATGGGCAGGATAAGTGCGGAATAGGTGTTGATCATACCCAGTGTTGCCATTACCATATACTGCATGATGTACAGTACGGTGGAGTTGAACAGGAGGGCGATTACAACGATCTCATTGAGAAGCGCATTTCCGGGGAATCTGCACTTTGAAAGCACAAATGCCGCTGTGGAGGCAAACAGAACGTGGAACACGGTAGCTACTACCGTTACCATAATACTGTTGAATACGTTTCTGGAGAAGGGTACCCAGGAATTGTTTGCGATCTTGAACAGATCCTGGAAGTTATTGAGTGTAGGATCCATAGCATAAAGCTTAGGAGGCATCAGGAAAACTTCCTGCACGGGCTTGATGGAGTTTACGACTGCCAGATAAATGGGGAAGATCATAAACAGACCCATAATGGTAAGGAGGAGGAAAATTCCGATATCGTTCTTCCAGGATTTTCCGACTCTCTTGTTTGAGCCCTTTGATCTGAGCATTTTCTTATGCTCTTTCTCACGCCGTTTCCTCAGTGCCTCAAGGGCAGCGGCGTTTTCCTCCGCCTGAAGAGCGGCAAGCTCTGAGGGCTTCAGATTCTTTTTGTTTTTCTTCAACTTCAGCTCACCCCTTTATCAGTCAACATATTTGCCGAGCAGTTTGCCTACAAGCTTGTTGCAGACAAGCATTACCACGAACAAAACGAAGCATACGGCGGACGAATAACCCATCTCATATCGTACCCAGCCGTAGTCATAGGCGTGAGTCATAATTGTATGTACCTTGTAGTCTGTGGAGGGGAAGCCTGCCAGCATACGTCCGACGATATCAACGGTGAATGCGGATACTATCTGCATTACTGCCGCAAACATAAGGGAAGGACCCATTGCGGGGATAGTGATGTAGATAAGCTCCTGCCAGCGGTTCTTGATACCCTCGATAGCGCCTGCCTCGTACATCGACTTGTCGATGCCCTGGAAGCCGGCACGCATTGCAAGGAAGCCTGCACCCATCGATACCCACAGCTGAACTACGATTACGCAGGGAAGAACGTAGTTTCCGTCTGTGAGCCACTGGATAGCGCTGGAAGTGAAGCCCAGCTCCATAAGGAACGCATTGAGATATCCGTACTGGTCGCCCGAGAAAATGAGCTGCCATACGAAGTAAATATTTCCTGCCATTGAAGGTGCATAGAAGATAAGTGTGAATAAAGTCTTCAGCGTGGGGTGAAGCTCATTGATGAGCCAAGCGAGCAGGAAGCTCATTGCGTAGCTGAGAGGACCTGTGAAAATTGCGAAGATAAGTGTTGTTCTGATGGACTTGATGAATACATCGTCCTCAAGGAACATTGTGTAGAAATTCTGGAATCCGACCCACTTGGGAAGGCTTGCCATATCAAAGTCTGTGAAGCCCATAGGCAGGGACATTACAACAGGAATGATAGTGAACACAAGGAAAAGGAGCATAAAGGGAGCCAGCATTATGTAGCACATATAATTGCGCTTCATCTCGTGAAGAGTGTACTGCCGTCTTTCCTTCCTCGACATTTTTCTCTCCGAAGGGAGCAGAATTTCCTTTTTAACGGTATTTTCAGCCAAAGTAATTGCCCTCCTTCATTGATTAGTTGTCAAGACCGAGATTCTTGCGCTTACGTGTTATCTCGGCGTTGATGTCCTTGTTGTACCAGCGGAGTGTCTCACGGGCATTGTCGTTGTCATTAACAACTGCACGGAATGCGTTCATAATGCTTCGTGTTACAACGTAGGACGAGGGGATAATGGGTATTTCGTCAAGCTCTGCGAGCTGAGCATTGATCTTTGAAAGATCGCTCTTGGACCAGTTGAGCTTCTGGAGAGCCTCAACGTTTGCGGACTCAAATCTTCCGAGAGGTCCCATTACGCCTTCAACATTCTGACCGTACTCAACCATTGTGTCGGTAGATGTGAACCAGTCGATGTACTTCCAGGCACCCTCAACATTCTTGCAGTCCTTAAGAACTATGAAGCCGGAGCCGGAGGAGTTTGCTGCGTGGGAAACTGTGCCGTCCTCACGTCTTGTACCGGGAACGGGGCAGAAGTCCCAGGAGCCCTTGATCTCGGGAGCCGCTACATTCAGCTGATTGTAGAAGCTGCAGTAGTTCTGGATAACGATAGGAGCCTCACCTGTTCTGAAACGGGTGAATGCATCGTAGGTCTGGTCGAATTTGTATGTGGTGTAGAATCTTGTCCACATATCGAATGCGTCAACAGCCTGAACGGTGTCGAAGTTTGTTGCTGTCTGGTCGGGTGTGTAATAGTTGAGACCCGACTGGAGCATAAGCATTGCAAATGTATGTCCGACCTCGGTGGAAGGAGCAACGGCTGTACCGTTTACGTTTCCGGGGAGGATAAGACCGGGCTGCATATACTTACGCTGGAGAGCGGGGAGCATATCAAGGAGATCGTCCCAGGTCTCGGGGGGATTTTCGATGCCGAGCTCAGAAAGGGTGTCCTTTCTGTAGAACATCATCGGGAATGTACGCTGAATGGGAATACCGTATGTCTTGCCGTCATACTGATAATGAACGAGAGCGGTATCCTGGAAGCGGGAGGTAACATCATCGAAGCCCTCCATATCATCGAGGGGAACGAGGAGATCTCTGATAGCAAGGTTTACGGGGAACTCTCCGCCGACGAACATTGCAACATCAGGACCCTTGCCAGCAAGAACGGCTTCCATAATAGTACCCTGTACGAGGTTGATGGAAACATCAACGCCTGTTTCGGGAGTAAATTCAGACTCGGTGAGCTGCTTTACAACGGTGGTCTGGTCACGTCCGAGACCGCACCATACAACGATTGAATCAGCTGTTGTGTCGGAAAGAACTGTGTAATCCTCGAAGAATGAACCAACAAAGCCCTTAACGCCGAAGCTGAGAGCCTTGAAGAAATTCTCCTTAACGGCGGTAAATTCATTCTCACTGCCGCTTGCGTCGTACTTGGGTATAAGCTCGATAAAGTCGATCTCAAGAGGCTGGTCTCTGTACTCTCTCATCCAGGAGGAAACGGAAGTGATGTTATCCTTAATAGAGGAGTTGGAGATGAACGTGGGGATCTTGTTGGGCTTCTCAATGCAGCGGTCAAAAACATCTGCAAGTCTTGCAAGAGCGGTCGCTTCGGAACCTGTCTGCTGAGAGAGGGTCTCGATAGTTGCCTGCTCGTCCTTAAGTGCCTGTGAAAGCTCTGCACATATGCCGAGAAGCTCGGGGATCTCCTTATGTACATAATAATCGGTGTACTTATCGGGGTTGGGACCGGTTATCATCAGTATCTTCATATAATACTGGTTGGCGGTGTAAACAATATTGTCCAGACGGCGCATTGACTCACCGATCTCGCCGGGAATTGCTTCAAGAGTAATGGTATGCTTGCCTGCTGTGAGGTAAACATATGCGTCCTCGCCTGTGCTGTCAGTGGGCGAAACCATTATCCAGTTTGTGTCATAGGGGAACTTCACCTGCTCGAAAGGCTCGGAGGGAACCTCGTCATCAATATAGATGCGGCGGTTGGAGTAAAGACCTCTCATAACGTCCTGTCTGCCCTTGATACCTATTTTATAGTATCCGTCGGCAGGCACGTCCATTTCCCAGGTAACCTTCTGACCCGAAGTGTCCCAGGTTCCGTCGCCCACGGTATTGTAACGCTCCTTAACGGGGTGGGACTGGTTGCCTGTGTGGTCCTCGGTGAGGTATGTGCCACGGTCATAGGTGGGGAAGATAGTCTGTGAATTGGTGTAAGCATAATTTTCGCCCTGGAGACGAATCGGCTCTGCGCCTGCATTCTGTCTCAGCTCCTCATCGGTGGGAGCAGTGTAAGCAGGAGCGGGCTCGTACTGATAAAGCTTGATGTATGCGATAGCAACGGAAGCCTTTTCAGAAGTAAGTGTCACCTTGTGTTCGCCCTCATCAAAATAGAAGTAAAGGGGCTCGTTGAACAGTCCGTCAGAATCAATAAACGGTGTGGTTATCCACATCGGGGTCTCGATCTGAGGCGGACGGGTTTCGTTGTCACGCTCGTTCGGTGTAATGGCATAAGCGGACTTCCAGGTTCTGGGGAAGCTTATGCGTGTTGCGGTGTCAAAGGGACTAACACCGTCGATGAGCATTGACATTTCGGAGGTTGTATTACCGCCGGTGATAGGATAATAGCAGACCTCCACATTGTAAGCTCCTGCTTTTTCAACGTTAACGCTGAAATCAACAGTACCGTCCTCATTTGACCAGATAACTACGTCGTCTTTGCCCTCGTAGCTTCCGACTTCAACTTCAGCTCCGTTTGAAGCGGACACATATTCAAATGTGACCTCATCTCTCGGTCTTGCCTTGTCGGAATACTCATCGAAATACTCGCTGTAAGTCGTCTGTTTCTCATAGGAGATAACAGGATTTTCATAGGCTTCAGATGCTTCTGTGAGTAACTCATTCTCAGCGAATGCCGTCATCGGGAATGCTGTTGCGCACATCATCAGAGCCATAAGACCTGACAGCAGCCTTTTTAGACTTGATTTCCTTGACAAAAGATTGACCACCTTTCGTATAGAATAGGGACTCTTGATATTTTTATCATATCATCACCGAGAGCTATGGGATCGTTATGTAAACGACTACCACCGAACTTGTTTTTTACCCAAAGTGACAGCTTTATGGTAATTTTACAAAAAAAATCAGTGAGAACAATGAAAAACTATGGACCCGTATAATAATTATATCAATTTGCCTAAGTCTTGTCAAGGCGTTATGCAGATTTTTGTATATAATTTGCCTGTTTATTTTTGGTAAATTCGTACAATAAAACGTTTAAGTTATTGGCGAAATTTACTTTTAGTATATTTTTTTGCTCATATATTAGTGCTTAATATTATTCAAACTGTATAAAAAGTATCCCCGGCAGGTACATATTCAATACTTGTTTATTTGGCAAAAAGCATAAAAAAGCCGCCACCTGATTTCTCAGATGGCGGCTGAACTTATTTAGCTTACGCCGAAGTTCGGTTTATCTCGTTAAGAGATTAGCCTCTCTTCTTAGCTACTACAGCAGCTGCAGCAAGAGCTACAGGGATAACTGCGAGAGCTACAGGAGCGTTGCCGGTTGCAGGAGAAGGAGCTGTCTCAACGGGAGCAGCCTCTGTCTCAGCAGGAGCCTCTGTCTCTTCAACTACAGGCTCTTCCTCAACGGGAGCTTCCTCAGCGGGCTCTTCATCGTCGAGAATATCGCCTTCGCCGTCGAGACCCTCGCCAGCGTCGATAGCCTCATCCTCGTCGTCAGAAACAACAACGGTGAGAGTATCCCAGTACCAGTCGGTAGGTGTGTAGAGGAGCATAGAAGTAAGGAATGTCTTAGCATCAGTGATCTTGCCCTCGTCAGTGATATCGAACCAGTCAAAGGAGAGTGTGTTGCTGCCCCAGTTGAATGTATCGGTATCAGAAAGCTGCATTGTAAGACCGCTGTTTACTACTACAGCGCCTGTGAAGAGGTTGATGCCCCAAGCAGAGCTGTAAGAACCGTACTGATCGTACTCGTTGGAATCGAAGAGAGAGTAAGCATCAGAAAGGTTGGTGTAGAGGTGCTGGCCAAATGTAGGATTGTGCCAGTCATAGGAAGAAGTCTCGTAGGAGTAACCCTGGTCAACGTTTACCCACTGGTTAACGATGTGAGACTTAGTTGTTGCAACGTAGCCGTTGTAAGAAGTGAATGTGAATACAACGTTGTCGTGGTTAGCGATAGCATCGTTAAGAACTGCTACAGGCTTAGTGTAGTAGTTGCCGCCAGCCTTTCTGGACTGGAGAGCGGAGATAACATCATTCTCCTTAGTAACGATTGTGGACTTAGTGCCATTAGCTGCTGTTACTTCCCAAGAGGAAGAAGAAGGCTTAAGAGTGGACTTGAAGGGGATAACTGCTTCTTCAGCTGCACCGGCTGTGAAAGCACCAACTGCAACTGTTGTAGGCTTGGAAGCGAGAGCGGTCTTAGAAGATACAACACCCTTCTTGTTGCCGTTTGCATCCCAGAAGCCCTTACCGAAGTTCTCAGCGGACATTGTTACATCGCCGTATGTGGAGCTGCCAAAGAATGTCTTGAATACTTCTTCGATCTCAGCTTCAGTGAGGTGAGGCCAACCAACAACGCTCTGGTCGATCCAGCCCCAGCCGTTTGCCTTGTTGAGGGAAACAGTGTTGGGAACCTCATATGTCATCTTTGCAACAGCGTCTCTTACAGCGTAAGTTGTGCTTGTTACAGTTGCGAGACCAGCAGCATCCGCATTCTTAGCTACAGAGTAACCGAGAGTGTAGAGATCGTACTTGGAAAGATCAAACTTACCATATACTTCGTTGCCTGTTGCGATAGGCATATTGTAGGTAGCGCTGCCAAGAGTCTTGTCATAGTAAGCACCATCAGCATTGTCAGCGTAGTTAGTAGCCTTGAATGTCTGGTACTTTTCTTCAACGCCATTGATAACATCCTTGTAAGGACGAGCAGTGAACTCGAACTCCTTCATAGAAGAAGTGCCGTTCTTTTCGCCGATCAGAACGCCCTTGTCGTTGTAGATCTTGCCGCCTGTAACGAAGCCGTTATCAGCACCGAAAGTGATGTAGCCAGCCTTTACAGAATCATCAGTTACCATAGAGCCTTCGTAGTTAGCTACAACTGTTACCTTAGCAGATGTCTTGTTAACATTGTTAACGTAGGTCTTGAGGTCATAAGTGAGAGAGATTGCATCCTGATCAGCGGATACAACAGCAGCCATTGCAGATACGGCCATTGCGCCAGCCATTACGCCGGCAAGTGACTTTTTCATGTTCATGAAAAATTCCTCCTTGTTTTGTTTTGGTTTTCTTTATTTATTTCCAAGTATGTATGGAAATCAAATATAGTTGTGATACCGTGCTTCTGCTCACGCTGTATCACGATATTATTGTACCACCTGCGGGCAGATATGTCAATGTACATAAACAACAAATTTACTTTGCGCTTTTTATCCTTAATGTACACTTTTTGCCCAAAAGCCTCACATTCGGAGGACTTTTGGCGCTCCGCTCTGCGGCAGTCTTTGTGGTATGCTAATACTATACCGCATTTTCAAATGAATTTCAATTGATTTTATGCACAAATTTTCATTTTATTTTCACGCAGTTTTTATTTATATCTTCATCAGAAGTTGAGATAGCTGTAATTAAGTGCTCCTGTCATAAGGGCATATCTCAGCGCATCTTTCTTTTCGGGCTTTGCAAGGAACTGTATTATCTGCTCGCACATTACCATTAAATTTGCCGCTCTGCCCTCTATTTTGAAGTTTTCAAAGCCCATTTCGGTATATTTTCCGTAAACATCTTCGGGGTCGATAAACAGCTTTGTTGGCGGTATCTCATAGGGATTGAACTCCCTGTACTTGCAGTCCCACTCTTTATACTGCATTCTTTCCTCATTCGTCATAGTTTTCATTTCGTGGAGCTTCATCATTGCATCGCCTATGTATTTATAGTGATCCTTTCTCCTGGGACAGTCGGGGACGCAGTGCGAATTGATAAGCAGCTCGCAGCGCTTTCTCTCCTCGGGTGTAAGCTTTTCAAGCTCTTCAAAATTATTGTTGAAATTGTAATCAAGGACCACAAGGCTGTAGGGCTTTGCAAGCTCTGCCTTTACCTCATCAATGCTTCTGATACATTTGCAGGTGGACGAGGTTATTTTCATATTGGGGTGGGTCTGCCTTATGTAGCTTTCAAGCAGAGGGGAATTTACGATGACCTCGTTCATACCGTTGTCTGCGATATTAAGAAGCATATTGCAGTCTCTGTCTTCAAGGGCTTCTTCGGTTATCGAAGGGTTGGTGAAGGTAAATCTGTAGGGTATTCCTCTTGAATTGTAGCCGTCAAGTATAGCCTTTGTTCTGTCGGGATAAAAATTTCCCAGTATCATTCTTCCGCCGTTCCAAAGGACCGCAGGGCTGCCGAAATATGATGCGATCTTTATATCATCTCTGAAATATTCGGGACGTTCTCTGAGATTGTCGGCAAGAACAACATTCATACTTACCGTTTTTGTCGATTCTGCAATGTGAAATTTAACCACTTTATCATTTCCTTTCAAATTATATTCCGAAAAGTCTTTCTGCATTTTCCGACGTTATCTCCGCCATTTCCTCGGGAGATACGCCCTTGACGGCTGCCATCGCCGCAATGGTATAGGGGAGATATCCGCTGTAATTTCGCTTGCCTCTGTTGGGCTCGGGAGCCATATAGGGGCAGTCCGTTTCCGCAAGCAGCCTGTCAGCAGGCACGGCTTCAAGGGCTTTGAGAGCCTTTTTTGCATTTTTGAATGTCACAACTCCCGTAAATCCGACGTACATACCCATTCCGACTATCTCACGGGCTGTTTCCGCAGAGCCCGAAAAGCAGTGCATCACGCCCTTGGGACGGTATTTCCGGAGAAGCTCCATTGTGTCCTCCCAGGCATCACGGGAATGTATGACAACGGGCATATCAAGCTCTGCCGCAAGCTTCAGCTGTTCCTCAAAGGCTTTTTTCTGGATATCCCTGCTGTGCTCCTCATAGTGGTAGTCAAGACCGATCTCGCCCACCGCCACAGCTTTTTTATTGCCGCAGAGCCTGCGTATTTCCTCAATTCGGTCAATCTCGTCCGCAGCGTCGGGGTGAAGCCCTACGGCGGCATATATGCCCCCGTATTCCTCCGCAAGCTTTACCGATGAATATGAGCTTTTCACCGAACAGCCGATGTTGACTATTTTGCATATCTCTCCCGAGAAAAGCTCTCGGAGGATATCTTCACGGTCAGCGTCAAAGGAGCTGTCGTCGTAATGAGCGTGGGAATCAATTATCCTCATTTTGCCGCCCCTTTCTTTCTCACGGAAAAGCCGAAATCTCCCAGCTTTCGTCCGAGGGCGAAATATTCCCCGTGGGAATATGCCATAAGCCCCGCCTGCTGAAGATTTATCTTCCCCTTGCTGTCGATATACCGCTCATCTGCGGTCACACCTGTGATATCCGCAATGAACATTGTGTGGCTGCCAAGCTCTTTTGTCTCCCTGACTCTGCATTCAAGAGCGAGGGGCGATGCAAGGATAACGGGGCAGTCAACCGTTTCCGCTTTCACCGTTTCAAATCGGCATTTTGCAAATTTATCAAGCTTGCTTCCGCTTTTCATTCCGCAGAAGTCAACCTCTTTCGCCATTTTAGATGTGGTAAGGTTGATGACGAACTCCCCTGTTTCCATTATAATGGAATGGGAGTGCCGCTCGGGGCGTATTGACACGTATGCCATTGGCGGACGGGTGTTGATTATGCCTGTCCACGCAGCGGTGAGGACGTTTCTCTTTCCGCCCTCGGTGCCGCAGGTAACAAGTGCCGCAGGAACGGGAGCGATAAGCGCTCCCCCTTTGAAAAATTTCCTGCCCATATTATTCCTTTTCCGCCATAAGCCTGTGCATATCGGAAATGAGCTTTGCAATGTCGCTGTCGCTGTATTTTGCGCCACTCCATATCTCGTGGGCAACAACAGCCTGCCATACGAGCATCGCCATACCGCCGCAGGTCTTTATTCCGTGCTTTTCGGCAATCTGCATAAGCTTGGTGCGCTCGGGATTGTAGATAACGTCAAAAACAAATCCGCAGTTTGCGATGATATCCTCAGTTACGGGACAGTTCTCTGTTTTGGGGAACATTCCCACGGGAGATGCATTGATAAGGGTGTCGAATTTCCCCTCTATCTCATTGGGGTGAACGATCCCGATATCATCGGAAAAGCCGTTTGCACGGGCATATTCCTTAACAGGCTCTACAGTTTCCTCAAAGCCCTCGGGCACGGAAACTGTGAGCTTTGCGCCGTGGCGGACGCATTCAATGGCTATCATTCTGCCGACACCGCCGCAGCCGCACTGCAAAACTGTTCCGCCAAGCTTTCCGCCTGCCGCTCCGATAGAGCGGAGGAAGCCGTCGCAGTCGGTGTTGTATCCGATATATTTTCCGTCCTTTTTAACAACGCAGTTTACAGAATCATATCTCTTTGCGGAGTCTGCAAGCTCGTCTATGTACTTGATTATCTCCACCTTGTGGGGGATAGTGATGTTGAAGCCGTCAAGGGCAAGAACATCGGAAATTTTCTCGGGCAGCTCCTCGGGGGAGTATTCTTTCAGAGTGTAGTCAAAGTCGGAAATGCCCTCAAGCCCGAAAAGTCTCTGATGTATGGGGGGTGACATTGTGTGTTTGAGGGGGAAGCCCAGAAGTCCGTAATGCTTCATATTTATCATTCCTTTCATCGGGATACTATATATAATAGTATAGCCGAATTTTATATACTATATATAGTATATCAGCCGATGACCTTTGCAAGGCTGTCAGCGTCCTGAACATTGGCGATGTTAACGCCTTTGAGAGTTTTCTTTACAAGTCCCGAAAGCACCTTGTTGGGACCGCACTCGATGAATGTATCATATCCCAGAGCGTTCAGAGCGGCAAGCTCATCGGTAAATCTTACGGGAGATACGATGTGCTTTGCAAGTCTCCCGGGCATATTTTCGATGCTGTCAAGCTCAGCGCCTGTGATGTTGGAGAACATCTTTATTTTCGGCTCGGAGAAGGTCATCTTCTCTGCGGCAGGTCTGAACTCGTCGGCTGCGCTCTGCATAAGCTTTGAATGGAATGCGGAGGCAACGTTCAGCTTTATTGCCCTTGCGCCTGCGGCAGCGAGAGTATCGGCGGCAGCCTTTGCGGCATTCTCCTCACCTGCAATAACGGTCTGGACGGAGGAGTTATAATTTACGGGGAGGACATAGCCCTCGGTCTCTTCGCAGACCTTTTCTATCTCCTCAACGCTCTTGCCGATGATCGCATACATAGCGCCCTTGTTGGTCTCGGCAGCCTTCTGCATAGCCTCGCTTCTTGCCTTGATAAGTCTGAAGCCGTCGGCACGGGAGATCATTCCCGTATAGACCATAGCCGCATATTCGCCGAGAGAATGTCCTGCTGCGGCGGTGGCGGTGATGCCGTTTATCCTCAGCGCTTCTGCGGCGCAGAGGGATACTGCCATAATTGCAGGCTGGGAGATAACTGTCTTTGCAAGCTCTTCATCGGAAGCTTCTGCGCACTTGCCGTAAAGGTCAAAGCCGAGAATGTCGGCAGCCTCATCAAATACCCCTTTGAGCTCGGGATATTTCTCAACCAGAGAAACGCCCATTCCCGCATACTGAGAGCCCTGTCCCGAAAATAAGAATACTGTTTTTTCTGCTGTCATCTGCAAAACCTCCGAATAAAGATGTAAATATTATAACAATAAGTATTATTCATAATATACTTTACGATATGTATATAAATTGCCGATAGTTACAAATTTTACACGGCATATTTGTATCACTTGAACATCAGAAAGGAATTTTTTTCAAAAATACCAAAATATCAGTTGACAAGCACCGTTAAAATATATTACAATATATAATGTATTGTATTGTGCGGCGGCATAGCTCTGCCACACTAATTATAATAACACATTTTTTCTCAAATTACAATAGCAAATGCCCGAAAATCATTTTTCAGGCAGCAATATCCCCGAAAGGATTGGTAAAAGACAGATGAGCGGAATTAATATAGTGTCAACAGGCGGCTACGCTCCGAAGCTTGCCGTTACAAACGATGATATGGCGAAGATCGTGGAGACAAACGACGAATGGATCAGGACCCGTACCGGCATAAGCCAGAGAAGAATGTCCGACGGCGAGCCCACCTGGTATATGGGCGCAATGGCCTCAAAGCAGGCTATTGAAAGAGCGGGCATCGACCCCAAGGAGATAGGTCTTATCATTTCCTCCACAATCACCAACGATTTTGTCACCCCCTCCGCTTCCTGCCTTATCCAGCGTGAGATCGGCGCAGTGAACGCTGCGGCTTTCGACCTTGGTGCAGCCTGCTCGGGCTTTGTATATTCCGTGGATACCGCACACCGATACCTTGCGACTGACGATAACCTTAAATACGTGCTGGTATCCGCAAACGAAAATCTTTCCTATATAACAAACTTTGCCGACCGCTCCTCCTGCGTGCTTTTCGGAGACGGTGCTGCGGCTGTTATACTTGAAAAGTCTGACAAGATGTTCACAAGCTGGCTGGGTGCCGACGGAACAGGCGCAAAGTTCCTCTATGCAAAGAATCAGCACCAGCACAGTCCTTTCTCAACAGCCGAACACCCTGTTATTGACGATCAGACCGACCGGACCATTGACCACAGACTTCTCATTCAGGACGGCAAGGAGGTCTACAAGTTTGCTACAAAGGCTCTTCCCACTGCCGCAAGAAATGCTGCGGAGAAGATCGGTCTTGACATAAACGACATTGACCTCTTTATCCCTCATCAGGCAAATATCAGAATAATCGAGACTGCCGCAAAGAACCTCGGTGTGTCTATGGACAGGTTCTTCACCGACATTGATATGCACGGCAACACTTCAAGCGCATCTATTCCCATTGCACTGAACGATGCTGTTGAAAAGGGCGTGCTCAAACGTGGAATGAAGGTCTGCCTCGTTGGTTTCGGCGCAGGTCTGACACTCGGTTCCGTGATCGTGGAGTATTGATATGGATTTTATACGCTTTTCTGACGTTACGCTAAGCCCGATAATGGTAGGTGCAGCTGTTTTGCCGCCCATCATTCTCATAATTGCTGTAATTATCGCAGCCGTTCTGCTTATCCGTCACTTTAAAGGCAGAAAAAAATAAACGGAAAGGAAACAAAGATATGAAAAACAGAGTAACAGAGCTTCTCGGAATAGAAAAGCCCATTTTACAGGGCGGTATGGCGTGGATAGCTGAAAGCACACTTGCTTCCGCTGTTTCAAACGCAGGAGGCGCAGGCATTATTGCAGGCGGCTCCGCTCCCATAGATTACCTCAGAGCTGAGATAAGAAAGTGCAAGGAGCTTACCGACAAGCCCTTCGGCGTAAACATTATGCTTATGTCTCCCAATGCGGAGGAGCTTGCAAAGCTCGTTATCGAAGAGGGTGTTTCATTCGTTACCACAGGTGCGGGAAACCCCGGTCAGTACATTGCAGCGTGGAAAGAAGCAGGCATCAAGGTGATCCCCGTTGTTCCTTCGGTCGCACTGGCAAAGAGACTTGAAAGAATCGGTGCGGACGCTGTTATCGCAGAGGGCACCGAGTCAGGCGGTCACATCGGTCAGAACACCACAATGTGCCTTGTTCCCCAGGTCGTTGATGCTGTAAGCGTTCCCGTTATCGCAGCAGGAGGCATTGCGGACGGAAGAGGGATCGCCGCTTCCTTTATGCTGGGCGCAGAGGGCGTTCAGATAGGCACACGCTTCCTTGCTTCCGAGGAGTGCAAAATTCACGAAAACTACAAGAATGCAGTCGTAAAGGCAAAGGACACCGACAACGCCATTACAGGCTTCTATTCGGGAAGCCCCTGCCGCTGCATCAAGAGCAAATACACCAAGAAGCTTCAGGAAATGGAGAAAATGGCCGCTCCTCCGGAGGATTTCGAGGCTCTCACAGTGGGCTCGCTCAGAAAGGCTGTCGTTGACGGCAACACCGATGAAGGCTCTATGCTCTGCGGACTTATCGCAGGTATGGTAAACGATGTAAAGCCCGTCAAGGAGATAATAGACGAGCTTTCAGAGCAGGCAGGCAAGCTCCTCGGCGTTGATTTCTGATTATGGGACGGATTTTCTGTCAATATAAAAACTAATACTTTTAATATATACGGAGGAATGAGCAAATGGCAAAAACAGCTGTAATCACAGGCTCGTCCAGAGGTATCGGCGCTGCTATCGCACTCCGACTTGCCAAGGACGGAATGAATATCGCTTTCAACGACCTTAATATGACAATGTTTGAAAACAACGATATCGTTGATAAGGTAAGGGCTCTCGGCGTTGAGGCTGAGATATTCTGCGCAGATGTTTCCAAGTACGACCAGTGCGAGGAAATGGTGAAGAAGATCAAGGAGCGCTTCGGCACTATCGACGTTCTCGTAAACAACGCAGGCATCACAAGAGACGGTCTTATGGCAAGAATGCCCGAGGATCAGTACGATATGGTCATCGCTGTCAACCAGAAGAGCGTTTTCAATATGACTAAATTCGTGGGCAACGTTATGATGCGCCAGAGAAGCGGTCATATCATCAATCTCGCTTCCGTTGCGGGTCTTTACGGCAACCCCGGTCAGATAAACTACAGCGCTTCCAAGGCTGCTATTATCGGTATGACCAAGACCGTTGCCAAGGAGCTGGGCTCCAGAAACGTTACCTGCAACGCTGTTGCACCCGGATTTATCCACACACCTATGACCGATAAGCTCACTGACGACCAGAAGGCTGCAATGCTGGCTCAGATCGCTATGAAGCGCTACGGCGAGCCCGAAGAGATCGCAGGCGTGGTATCATTCCTCGCTTCCGAGGATTCCTCCTATGTAACAGGACAGGTGATCGAGATCTCGGGCGGCATTTCGATGTGATGACCCGAAAATCATAACGAAAGGATCGAATATATGAGAAGAGTTGCTGTAACAGGACTGGGCGTTGTGACCCCTCTTGGAAATTCCGCTGAGGAATTCTGGAACAACATCAAGGCAAACAAGCTGGGCTTCAGCTTTATTGACGATATAGTGAGCGAGGGCTTTGAAGTAAGGATAGCTGCCCCTGTAAAGGAATTTTCCATAGACAAGTACGTTGAGAAAAAGGAAGCAAAGCGTCTGGACAGATTTACCCAGTTCGCAGTTTACGCCGCACTTGATGCTCTTGGCGACGCAGGCACAAAGTTTGAGGACATTGACCCATACAGAGCAGGCGTTATCGCAGGCGTTGGCATCGGCGGACTTGACCTTACTATGCAGGAATATTCCAAGTACCTTGAAAAAGGTCCCGGAAGAGTTTCCGTATTCTACATTCCCTCTATGATAGCAAATATGGCTGCGGGTACTATTTCTATGAAAACAGGCTTCAAGGGTGCAAACTACTGCACCACCACAGCCTGCGCTTCCTCCACCCACGCTGTGGGCGAGGCTTTCAGACGCATCAAGGACGGCTATCTCGATGTCTGCATCGCAGGCGGAGCAGAGGCTTGCGTAAATGAATTTGCTCTTGCGGGCTTTAACAATATGAAGGCTCTTTCACGCTCCACAGACCTTGAAAGATGCTCTATCCCCTTTGACGCTGAAAGAAACGGCTTCGTTCTCGGTGAGGGCAGCGGTATGCTCATTCTCGAGGAAATGGAGCACGCAAAGGCAAGAGGCGCAAAGATATATGCGGAGATCGCAGGCTACGGCGCTACCTGCGACGCTTTCCATATGACCTCTCCCGACCCCGCAGGCGAAGCTGCGGCTGCCGCTATCAGAATTGCATATGAGGAAGCAGGACTTGCTCCCGAGGATATAGACTACATCAACGCTCACGGTACTTCAACTCACCTGAACGATTTCTGCGAGACCACAGCCATAAAGCTTGCTCTCGGAGATGCGGCAAAGAAGGTCGTTGTTAACTCCACCAAGTCTATGACAGGTCATCTTCTCGGTGCTGCGGGAGCTGTTGAGGCTATCGTTACCGCACTTTCCTGCAAGGAAGACTTCGTTCACAGGACTGTTGGCTTCAAGGTCCCCGACCCCGAGTGCGACCTTGACAACTGCACCGACGGCAACAGAAATATGACTGTCAATGCCGCTCTTACAAATAACTTAGGCTTCGGCGGTCATAATGCAACTCTTTGCTTCAAGAAATATGCCGAATAATCCGACCCGAAAGGACTGAAAATAAATGGGCACATTACCCTTTGACCTTGAAATAGAGGACATCGCCGCTCTTGCGGATATAATCAACGAAAAGGATCTGGGCGAGATACGTCTTGAAGATGATGACATCGGCGCAAAGATCGTCATCAAGGGCAAGAAGCTCCCCCCTCCCCCTCCTCCGATGATGCCTGCCTTCGGGGCAGCTCCCGCTCCCGCACAGGCTCCCGCAGAGCCTGCAAAGCCTGAGAAAAAGGCTGATGCGGTTCCCGAGGGCGAGACCGTCAAGGCTCCCATTGTAGGCACATATTATTCCTCCCCCGCACCCGACAAGCCGCCTTTTGTTCAGGTTGGACAGAAAATAAAGCGTGGCGACATTGTTATGATAATCGAATCAATGAAGATAATGAACGAGATACCCAGCCCCGTTGACGGCGTTGTAAAGAAGCTGCTCGTTAAAAACGGCGATGCTGTGGAATACGATCAGCCCGTAATGATAATCGGTTAAGGAGGAACACCAATGCTTTATAACAAGGAACAGATAAAGGAACTTATCCCCCACCGTGACCCCTTTCTCCTCATCGACGAGATAGAGGAGCTTGAGCCCGGCAAGCGTGTTGTGGCATACAAGAATATGACCCCCGATGAATTCTGGTTCAAGGGTCATTTCCCCGATTACCCTGTTGTCCCCGGCGTGCTTATGGTGGAGATGATGGCGCAGGCAGGCTGTGCGGCTATGCTGGCACTTCCCGAAAACAAGGGCAGGATAGGCTTTTTCGGCGGCATCAAGGAAGCTAAGTTCCGCAGACAGGTAGTTCCCGGAGACAGACTTAAGATCGAAGTCGAGATAATCAAGGTCAAGGGTCCTATCGGCGTAGGCAAGGGCATCTGCACCGTTGACGGCGAAAAGGCTGTTACCGCCGAGATAACCTTTGCCATAAAGTAAACCCGAAAGGCTCTGAGTAAAAATGTTTAAAAAAGTTCTTATAGCCAACCGTGGCGAGATCGCCGTCAGGATAATAAGAGCCTGCCGAGAGCTTGGGATACACACCGTTACCGTTTATTCCACCGCTGACAGGCACGCTCTCCACGCTCAGATAGCTGATGAAAGCGTGTGCATCGGTCCTCCCGCAACAAAGGACAGCTACCTTAACGCTGCCGCTATAATCGAAGCCTGCAGGATGACGGGGGCTGAAGCTGTTCACCCCGGCTTCGGATTTCTCTCCGAAAATGCAGACTTCGCACAGCTCTGCGAGGACAACGGCATTGCATTCATAGGCCCACGTCCCAAGTCTATCAGTATGCTGGGAGACAAGGCTGCCGCAAAGAAAGCTATGAAAGCGGCAGGCGTTCCCGTTATCCCAGGCTCCGACGGCGCAGTTCCCGATATGGAAACGGCACGCCGACTTTGTGCCGAGATAGGCTGCCCTCTTATGGTAAAGGCATCGGCAGGCGGCGGCGGACGTGGCATACGTCTCGTTGAGCGTCCCGAGGATCTTGAAGATGCCATAACCGCAGCAAAGCAGGAAGCCAAGAATTTCTTCGGTGATGACAGCATCTATATGGAGAAATTCATCGTAAATCCCAAGCACATCGAGGTGCAGATACTTGCCGACAAGTTCGGCAACACCGTATATCTGGGCGAGCGTGACTGCTCAATGCAGAGACGCAACCAGAAGGTTCTCGAGGAGACCCCCTCCCCCATAATGACCCCTGAGCTTCGTGAGAAAATGGGACGTGCGGCTGTTACTGCTGCAAGGGTATGCGGATATACAAACGCAGGCACCATTGAGTTCCTCGTTGATTCGGGCAGACGCTTCTACTTTATGGAGATGAACACCCGTATCCAGGTGGAGCACCCCATTACCGAAGCTGTAACGGGCATCGACCTTGTAAAGCATCAGATAAAGATAGCCGACGGTGAGAGACTGCCTTTCACTCAAAAGGATATCACTATCTGCGGTCATTCAATCGAATGCCGTATAAATGCGGAAAATCCCGAGTTCAATTTCCGTCCGAGCCCCGGAAAGATAACCGCTCTCCATATTCCCGGAGGTCCCGGCATACGTGTGGACAGCTCGGTTTATCAGGGCTACACCATTCCCCCGTATTACGACAGTATGATAGCAAAGCTCATTGTCCACGCTCCCACAAGAGAGGAAGCCATTGCCAAGATGAAATGGGCGCTGGCGGAATTTATCGTTGAGGGCGTTGACACGAACATAGATTTCCAGCTCTCCCTTATCAGAGACAGCGTTTTTGAAAGCGGTACCTATGATATCGGCTACTTAGGCAGGAAGCTGTCAAATGATGCAAAGAACTAAAAACGAATTGAGGCGAAAAGATTGTTAGAGGATCTGTTTAAGGTCGTCACCGCCCGCTTTAACGTGGACGACAGCGAAAAAGCCCCCGATGCCCCTGCGGAAAAGCTGTTCAAATGCCCCCGATGCTCCGAAAGCTGCACAGCAGACGAGCTGGACGCAAACAGCTGGGTATGCCCCTCCTGCGGATATCACAGCAGGATAAGCGCAAGGCAGAGGCTCTCCATAACCGTTGACAAGGGCAGCTTCGTTGAGTACGACAAGGATATGACAAGCCTTAATCCCATAGATTTTCCCGATTATGAGGAAAAAATAGCAGGGCTGAGGGAAAAAACGGGGCTGAGCGAAGCCATTGTAACAGGCGAATGCACCATAAAGGGCGAGCGCTGCATCATCGGCATAATGGACTCACACTTTATGATGGCATCAATGGGCAGCGTGGTAGGCGAAAAGGTCACACGTGCCTTTGAAAGGGCTGCGGAAAAGAAGCTGCCTTTAGTGCTTTTTACCGCATCGGGCGGAGCAAGAATGCAGGAGGGACTTGTTTCCCTTATGCAAATGGCTAAGACCGGCGGCGCAGCGGCAAAGCTTTCTCAGGCGGGAGGACTTTACATAACCGTTCTCACCGACCCCACCACAGGCGGCGTAACAGCGTCCTTTGCATCTCTCGGCGATATCATAATCGCAGAGCCCAAGGTGCTTGTGGGCTTTGCGGGCAGACGTGTTATCGAGGGAACTATCAAGCAGCGGCTCCCCGAGGATTTCCAGTCCGCCGAATTTACTCTTGAAAACGGATTTGCGGATATGATCGTTGACAGAAAAAATCTGAGACGCACCATAGCCCACCTTATCCGTCTCCACAAACCATACAGGGAGGTAGATATCCGTGTCTGAAGAAATTATCGAAAACGGCGGCATCACCCCCTTTGAGCGCCTTGAAATAATCAGGAACAAAAACCGTCCCACTATCAGGGACTATCTTCCTCTTATATTCAACGATTTCTACGAGCTCCACGGCGACCGTCTCTTCGGTGACGACGGCGCAATTCTCGGCGGCATAGGCAGGCTGGGAAATATCCCCGTTACCGTTATCGCTGAGGTCAAGGGCAGAGATATCTTTGAAAACAAGGCATCAAACTTTGCTATGCCACACCCCGAGGGATACCGCAAGGCTCTGAGACTTGCACATCAGGCTGAAAAATTCCACCGCCCCGTTATCTGCTTTATCGATACTCCGGGTGCATTCTGCGGAGTGGCTGCGGAAAAGCGTGGACAGGGCGAAGCTATCGCACGAAATCTTGCGGAATTTATGGTGCTCAAGACTCCCGTTATTTCCGTTGTGCTCGGCGAGGGCGGCAGCGGCGGAGCTCTTGCTCTCGGCGTATGCGATGAGCTGGCAATGCTTGAAAATGCGATATACTCCGTTATCTCCCCGAGAGGCTTTGCTTCTATCCTTTGGAAAGACGCTTCAAAGGAGCGTGAAGCCTGCAATATAATGCGTGTCACAGCCACCGATGCAGTGGAGCTGGGCATTGCTGATGCCATTATTTCGGAGCCTGAGGGCGGTGCGCACAACGATGCGGAAACCACTGCCGAAAATATCTCTGATTTTTTGGTAAAATCGCTGAACAGTAAAATGAAAAAAGATATTGACGTTTTGCTGAATGAACGATATAATAAATTTAGAAAAATCGGCGTATTCTCAGAGGGCGTGTCTGACACGGCTCCCGATGAGGAGTAATTCCGCTTCAAAATCACTTAAGTAAGGACAATTAGTCTTTATGATATAATCACAAGGAGGAAAACACAATGGTATTCGATAAGGTTAAGGAGCTCGTTGCAGAGCAGCTCGACGTTGACGCTGAGAAGGTAGTCGCTGAGGCTAACATTCAGGACGATCTGGGCGCTGATTCTCTCGACGTAGTAGACCTCGTTATGTCTCTCGAAGAAGAATTTGATGTAGAGATCCCCGACGAAGCAGTTAAGGACATCAAGACTGTCGGCGATATCGTTAAGTACATCGAGGACAATCAGTAAGATATACTGATAAAGAGTCTGCCCGAAAGCGTTATTCTCTTTCGGGTTTTTCTTTATGCTCTTATCGGCACATATGTTTTAAGATTAGGTGATAATCAGATGAAACTTACACTGTTTATATAATTTGCTTGAAAAAAGCCCTTGGGTGTGGTATAATTTATAAAAAGCATTAACTGAAAGGACGAAAAAATAAAAATGAACAATGATTTTTACGCTGAATGTCTCGTGACAAAAGCCCCCACAGGTGCGGACACAGCCAAAAGGATAGGAATAGGTCTTGCAGCCGCAATACTCGCCGCAGGAGCACTGTGGTTCATATTCTTCCCTATGAGCATTCTCATCATCGCAGGCGTGTTCTACGGCGCATATTACCTTATGACGGGCATTGACGCTGAATACGAATATATCCTCACCAACGGCGACATCGACATCGACAAGATAATCGGAAAGAGAAAAAGAAAGCGCCTCCTCAGCGCATCTATCGGCGACTTCACCGCTTTCGGCACACTTGACGAAGCCCCCGATTTTGACGGCACCACAGTTCTTGCATCAAGCGGCAGCGGCAAGGATTATTATGCTGATTTCGTTCATAAGAGCGAGGGAAATGTCCGCCTTATCTTCACTCCCAATGAAAAGATCCTTGACGGTATGGAGCTTTTCCTCCCCCGTCAGCTCAAAATGGAATTTAAGCGCAAGAGAGTGAGACCCGGCAAGCCTGATACTAATAACACCGAAGAATAAAAATAAGCCGTTCCCGATTCCGAGAACGGCTCTTCAATTTATGCTTATCAATAATACTTGCCCTTGTTCTTCTTTACGATGAAGTAAACTCCAACGCCTGCGGCAGCCACAGCCACAACAATAATGATTATGACAACGACAACTCCGCCGCCGCCCTCCTTGGGAGCATTGTCGGCAATGTTGGTGGTGGCAGCAGTGGTAACAGCCTCGGTTTCCTTGACTGTAGTCTCCTTGGCTGTAGTCTCCTTTTCGGTCTCAGCCTCGGTAGTGGTCACTGTTGTCTCTTCCTCAGTCTCGGCTTCGGTTTCCTCTCCGACAGCTTCCTCTGCATCAGTCTCTTCCGTTTCCTCGGCTGCCTCGGTTTCCTCTTCAGCCTCAGTCTCAGCCTCTGTCTCTGTTTCTTCAACAATGTCGCAGTTTGTAATGGTCACGCCTGTTACAGTGAGCTTAACGCCTGCATCACCCACG
The DNA here is from genome assembly GCA_934486875.1 of uncultured Oscillospiraceae bacterium. Taxonomy (GTDB): domain Bacteria; phylum Bacillota; class Clostridia; order Oscillospirales; family Ruminococcaceae; genus Huintestinicola. Next base: position 124,225 of record CAKSPU010000001.1, on the reverse strand, counting down.
TTGATGGCATATACAGTGGAAAAATCGTCGGTTCCGTATGCATTTACGATATCCTCGTAGGCAAACCTTGCAGAGGTCTCGTCATACTCATAAGGGCTTATCTTGTTCCATTTTCCCTTTACATCGGGATCTGCTTCCTTGGGACCGTCCCAGGTCTGCCAGATAAGCTCCAGAGGAGCCCTGCTTGTCTCTCCCTCATATGTATAATCAACGACCACCTCGGAATCGGAGGTTATCCAGGTAGCGTCAAAATTGCCGGGGTGACTCTCATCGTTGGCTGTGTAATAGGTAAAGGACTGACCCCACGCACCATTGGACTGAACAGGCTCGGAAATATCAAAGGCATAATCCTCCGCAAAAGCGGTGAATGCGAGTGCACCTGCTGCAAATATCCCCGCCGCCGAAGCTGTCAGAGCTTTGAAAAGCTTATTCATTTTATAATTCTTTCCTTTCATAATACGCTTATTGCCCCTCTCGGTCATATCAATACGGAGAAAAGCATTACATAATTTATTTTATAACATTTTTCATAAAATGTCAATTGCTTTTTTGATAAAAATATAATAGTCATATGACAAAAATTACTTTCTTATGCATAATTTACAGGATTTTTCAGGTTATATGTCTTTTTTTCACTGCGTTAGTATAAAATTAATAAATGAATTGAAATTTACTATTGATTTTTCCCTCTGATGTGATATAATTAATATAGGTATCGAAGTGTACAATTCTGCACTTCAATAAAGCGTCGGAAAGGAGAATTTTGATGAAAACTATACTTGTAACCGGCGCCGCAGGTATGATCGGCAAGGCAGTGGTCGAGATGCTGCTCTCAAAGGGTTATAACGTCATAGCTACGGATAAAGCTCCCGATCCATTCGGCGGAACCGACAATCTCAGCTATATCCAGTGTCCCATTACCGACAAGGAAAAGATAACGGGCATTTTAAACGGCAGCAAGGTGGATATCCTTCTTCATCTCGCCTGCACCGTTGACAACGATTTCCCCGCTGTTCTCTCTTCCGAGGAGGAAAAGGAAAGCGCAGCGGTTGACAAATACCTCTACAAGGCGGCTGTCAGCGCAAATCTGTCGGACATTATAATGATAAGCACCCACCTTATCTATGCTCCTCAGAAAACAAGGGAGCCTATCAGAGAGACTATGGCTGAAAAGCCCTCCTCAATATATGCAAAGCTCAAATCCGACTCGGAAAAGGCTCTTGCAAACGCTCTGAAAAAAACTGAAACCAAGGGAGTTATAATGCGTGTGTGCCCTATATATACAAAGGACTTCACCGATAACCTCAAGGCAAAGGTATATGACCCCAAGGACGGCTGTGCATTCGTTTACGGCTACGGCGACTACGGATACACCTTCACCTGCCTTTACAACATCGTGGATTTCATCTACGGCATTCTCACCTGCCCCTCGGGAATTACATATCAGGGAATCTACAACGTCTGCGACTCCAAGCCCATTCAGGCTAAGGACATCGTCGAAACGCTCAGAAACGACCACAAGATCGGTGCTGTTATGTCGAGAAATTACGGTTCTGATGCTGTTAAGGGCGTTGCCGCAATATTCGGCTCAAAGGAATCCAAGACTGATTACCGTTACAACGATCTGAGCATAGCGTGCAGCAATATTTCCTATGATAACACAAAGGCGCAGCGTATTTCCACGTTCCGATGGAAATTTACCAATACAAAGTAACGATCGGGCGGACAGTGTTCAGACTGTCCGCCATTTTTTCGAGGTGTTTTGAATTGAATGACCAAATGAATGTAAAGGAGCTTGCAAAGCGCTATGGGCTGTTTATCGTCAGCCTGTTCATATCGGCGCTGGGCGTGGCGGTAACCAAGCGTGGAGAGCTGGGCGTGTCCCCCATATCCTCTGCGGCAAACGTTATGAGTATGAAATTTGATGCCCTGTCACTGGGCAGCTGGCTCATAATCTGGAACTGCGTGCTCATTGCGGGACAGATAATACTGCTGAGAAAAAATTTCCGGTCCATTCAGCTTCTGCAGATCCCATTGTCATTTCTGTTCGGAATTTTCACCGACATCGGAATGAGTATCGCCGCTCTTATCCCTGTTTCAGACTACATATCACGGCTCGGTACAGTGATCGTCGGCACAGTTATTCTGGGCTTCGGAATATTTCTCTCGGTTGCGGCAAATGTTATTATGAACTCGGGGGAAGCTTTCGTGAAAGCTGTTTCCGATGTTTCTGGAAAGAAATTCGGCGATGTCAAGATAATGTTTGACGTGTCCTGCGTGGTCATCGCAGCGGTGCTTTCATTGTTCCTCTTCGATATAAAGATCGTCGGCACACGTGAGGGAACGGTCATAGCCGCTCTGTTCACAGGCGTGTGCGTAAAGATATTCACAAGGCTTTTCAAAGATAAGACCGACGCTCTGCTTACGGGCAGCACAGTAAATTAAAGGACTGAGAAATATGCCGAAAAATCACAGCAAGATAATACTCGATCTGGAGTTCAACCCCGTCAGGATCCCCGAAATACGTGAAAAAATGCGCAGCGAGATAATCGAGATAGGTGCGGTGAAGCTTGATGACAGTCTGAAGGAGATATCCGCATTTGACGAGTACATCAAGCCCGCCTACAACGCCGTTGAGGACAAGATATCTCACCTTACGGGCATCACCAACGAGCAGCTTGAACCCTGCGGCGATTTTGATACAGTTATGCACAGGTTTATGGACTGGATAGGCGACGAGCCCTATTCCCTTTATTCCTGGAGCCTTACGGATATGAACGTTATGCTGGACGAGATAGACTACAAGTTCCCCGAGGACGAATGCTACGATATGTTTTTCGTTCACTGGACAGATTTGCAGAAAATTTATCAGCGGCAGATGGGCTTTTACAAATCTATGGGTCTTACAAACGCTCTCGGCAGCCTGAGCATTTATTTTGACGGCACGGAGCACGGCGCTCTTGCCGATGCACGGAACACTGCCGAAATTATGCGGTATCTGAGCGACAGCGAGAAAATGGACAAATTCCGCAACCGCACTCACGTAACCTATAACACATCTTCCGATTCATCGGGATTTTCTCTTGGCAATATCACCATAAAAAGAAAGTAATATTATCAGCATTATGCTAAAATATGTCTCCTGCTATTGCTTTTTTTAGTGCAATGTGATATAATAATTTCATCAAAACCCGTTAATGTATCGGGAGGAGGCATATGTTATGGAAAAAACACAGATAATCACGATCGGCAGACGCTGCGGAAGCGGCGGAAGAATAATCGGCAAGACCCTGGCTGAAAAGCTCGGTCTCCCCTTTTACGATAAAGAGCTCATCACAGAAGCCGCAAAGCAGAGCGGTCTGTGCGATAAATTTATGGAGAATTTCGAGGAAACCCCCACAGCCAGCCTGCTCTATTCCCTCGTTATGAATGCACAGCAGGGCGGTTTTTATATGGGCAAGCCCATTGAGCTTGTGGCATATGAAGCTCAGATAAACGCCGTTAAGGCTGCCGCAGCAAAGGGTCCCTGCGTTATAGTCGGACGCTGTGCGGATTATATCCTCAAAGATGATTATGATGTTGTAAGCGTGTTCGTCAATGCTTCCAAGGAGTTCAGAGCTGCCCGTGTAATGGAAATGGATAAAATTTCCGAGAAAGACGCTCTGGCAAAGCTTGCAAGAGTTGACAAGGCAAGGGCTTCTTACCACAACTACCACGCTGACACAAAGTGGGGCTCTTCCGACAGCTACGAGCTTTGCATCAGAAGCGACAATATCTCCTTTGAGGCTGCCGCAGACCTTATTGATTTTTATATCAAATCAAGAAAAAAGTAAAAATTATAAGTATGCCCGTCACCTTTTCAGGTGGCGGGCATTTTTGTGCATCTGCAAAAAAAGGACGGCTCATATGAACCGTCCTTTGAGATATCCTGTATATTAATTATACACCGTACTTGGAAGTGGAAACGGGGATACCAACGCCCATTGTGGAAGCAACTGTGCAGGACTTGATGTAAGTACCCTTAGCTGCTGCGGGCTTAGCCTTAACGATAGCTTCGAGAAGAGTCTCAAAGTTCTCGGAAAGCTTTTCTGCACCGAAGGAGATCTTTCCGATGGGGCAGTGAATGATGTTGGTCTTGTCGAGACGGTACTCGATCTTACCTGCCTTAGCCTCTGTTACAGCCTTGGCAACGTCAGGAGCAACTGTTCCTGCCTTGGGGTTAGGCATAAGTCCACGGGGACCGAGAACCTTACCGAGACGGCCTACGAGACCCATCATATCGGGGGACGCAATTACTACGTCGAAATCCATCCAGTTTTCCTTGAGGATCTTGTCAACGAGATCCTGAGCGCCTACGAACTCAGCGCCTGCTGCCTTTGCAGCCTCCATCTTGTCTTCCTTGCAGAATACGCAAACTCTTACGTTCTTACCTGTACCGTTGGGAAGAACAACTGCGCCTCTTACCTGCTGGTCAGCGTGACGGGAGTCAACGCCGAGACGAACGTGAACTTCAACGGTCTCGTCAAACTTAGCCTTTGCAGTCTTGCAGGCAAGGTCGAGAGCCTCGGTTGTTTCATAAAGCTTATTGCTGTCAACAAGCTTTGCGCTTTCGATATATTTCTTACCGTGTTTCATTATTATTTTCCTCCTAATAGTGGTAATTACTCCCTGCATAATTCATATGGGGAGCTGCGGAAGCTTTAGATCCTCCCACTTATGCGTAATTCGATCAATCAACGACCTCTACGCCCATAGAACGAGCTGTACCTGCGATCATGCTCATAGCGGACTCAACGCTGGAAGCGTTAAGATCGGGCATCTTAGTCTCGGCGATCTTTCTGATCTGATCCTTGGTGATCTTGCCGACCTTGGTCTTGTTGGGAACGCCGGAACCGCTCTGAAGGTTGATAGCCTTCTTGATAAGAACGGCTGCAGGGGGTGTCTTTGTGATGAATGTGAAGGAACGGTCTGCATATACTGTAATAACTACAGGAATGATAAGACCGATATCGTTCTTAGTTCTCTCGTTGAACTCCTTGGTGAATGCCATAATATTTACACCGTGCTGACCGAGTGCAGGGCCAACAGGGGGAGCAGGTGTAGCCTTACCTGCTGCGATCTGAAGCTTAATTAAGCCAACAACTTTCTGTGCCATAACGCACACCTCCATAAATCGTGTTACTGCATATCACAATGCAGAGATAGTTAGAAATTCGGAATCAAAATTCGTCCGCTGCCTTGACCTGGCTAATTTCCAGTGTGGCAAGGGTCTCACGTCCGAACATAGATACGGAAACATCTGCAGTGCCGTCCTCGGTGTTTATGCCCTTCACCTCGCCGGTGAAGCCCTCCATAGGACCTGCTGTGATCTGAACTCTGTCTCCGACCTTGAAATCAGCTTCGGCTGCCTTAACGCCTCTGTCAACACCGAGAGCTGCGACTTCCTTTTCCGAAAGGGGAACAGGCTCGCTTCCGGGGCCTACAAAGCCCGTAACGCCTCTTGTATTGCGGACAACGTACCAGCTGTCGTCGGTTAAGATCATTTTCACCAGCACATAACCGGGGAAAACCTTGCGCTCAACTTCACGGAGCACATCTTTGTCATTCTTTTCCATAGCCTTTTCGGTAGGTACCTTGACTTCCTGAATGAGATCGTGAAGCTTGCGGTTTTCAACAACCTTGAGGATCGTCTGAGCAACCTTGTTTTCATATCCGGAATAGGTGTGAATAACGTACCATCTTGCTGCTTCTGACATATGCTCTTGCCTCCGTTTATATTTTTGGTGAAAACCTTAATTTCTGACGGGGGAATATCCCTCTGTCTCAGCCTGCCATTGAAAGAAGTCCCTTCAGAAGATATGCAAAAGCTGTATCAAGTCCCCATATAGCAACGCCGCTTACGATCATTGCTGCAAGGACTGCGCCCGTATTGTTGATAACGGTCTTTTTGGAAGGCCATACGACCTTTTTGAATTCGCTCTTGAGATCCTTGAAGTACTTCGCAACCCTATTGGGCTTTTTTGCCTGAGCTTTTTTGGCAGTCTTGTTTTCTGCGTTAGATGCGGATTTTTTATCTGCCATAGCTGTTCCTCCGCCTTACTTGGTCTCTCTGTGGAGAGTGTGCTTCCTGCAGAACTTGCAGTATTTGTTCATCTCAAGTCTGTCGGGATCGTTCTTCTTGTTCTTCTTAGTGTTGTAGTTGCGCTGTTTGCACTCTGTGCAAGCCAATGTTACCTTTACTCTCATATCGGCACCTCCTGTTAATGCTGCTTTGCAGCGTTCGTTGTTTAGGCAGTTGCTTTGCAGCTGCTGCCATTGCCTCCCTCTCCGACAGCCGACCGCTTAAAAAGCCTGTCCTGCCGCACGGGGCATTACTTTTCTGAAATTGCGCCGATTTTTGCAAAAAGGCGCAAAAAAATAAACCCCAATCAAGAGGTATTTTTATAATAACATATCCCCCGCCTTTTGTCAAGCCTTTTTTCACATTTTTTCACATCAAAAAACAGCTCTGCAAAATACCTATATATTGTATAATGTACCATAACGGCACGGTTATATAAATATAATCACGGCATTATAGCAAATGAAGTTCCGTTTGTCATCACCTTTTTGGGTGAAACGAATAATTTATGAAAAAATTCTGTAAATCAATATAAAAATCCCTGTAAACCGTTTCAAATATTTATCTAACAAGCGAATTGATAAAATATCCACAATATGGTAAGATAACATCAATGCAAACGAAAAGAATGCATAATTATTTTTAGGAGAGATTTTTTTATGAGAAAGAATATTACTATGATCCTTGCAATGTGCCTTATGGCAGCTGCTATGACTGCCTGCGGCGGAAACGCCGATACAGCTGAGACCACAGCCGCTCCCGCAGCCGACACAACCGCTGCCGAGACTGAGGCTGAGACCGAAGCTGAAACAGAGGCTGAGACCGAAGCTGAAACAGAGGCTGCCGCTGAAGATACCGAGGCTGCTGCCGATGACGCAGAGTCCGAGGAAGAGTCCGCTGATGAAGAGAGCGGCGATTTCACTCTTCTCGACGTTACCTCCGATATGATCGACGCAGGCGTTTATGCTGTTGACGAGAACCAGAACGAGCTCGTTTTCACAATGTTCACCGAGCCCTCCGGCACTCCTATGGCTTCCCTTTTCCTCTATGCTCCCGACGGAACAGGCGACGTTATCTGCGGCGAATACACTGCTGACGTTGAGACCGATGAGGACAACATCACCTGGACATCTCTCGATGTTTCCGATGTTTACACAGGCAATGAGTTCACCATCGGCTTCGCTGAGTCCGAGGACGATCAGGTATATATCATCGACACAACAGGAACCGTTTACGAGGGTCAGTACCTTTCCGCTGACGACACTGTTGTTTATATGGGCACAGCTGTTGCTCTTCTCAGCTGACAGCATTATAACCTCCTTGAAACCGCAAAGCCGACTGCTGCAATAGTCGGCTTTGTTTGTATATACGCCCGGAAACCGAAAGGAACGATAAATGAAAAAGAAAAAAGCCCTTGCAGCCCTTACCGCCGCAGTTCTCATTGCATTTGGCGGCTGTCTCGATGAAGATGACTCTTCACTGCCTGACGGAGATAACGAAACAGCTTTTAACAGTGCTGTCGGAAAATCAGAGGATAATGATATATGGGACGATACACAGCCCACAGCAAAGGCAGGTTCATTTATGAGCCTTGATGACAGCGGCAGACTGAGCATAACAAGAAATTCCGTTGGTTCAGTTCCTATGGGCGAGGACGGCACGTGGACAGTGTTTGTCTACATCTGCGGCTCCGACCTTGAAAGCGAATACGGCTGCGCCACAAGCGATATTTCGGAAATGCTGGACGCATCAACAGGCAGCGATGTGAGATTTGTTATCCAGACAGGCGGCGCTTATCAGTGGCAGAATGAGGTCGTCCCCTCATCGGTCATATGCAGATATGAGATATCCGACGGCGAGATGTACACCCTTGATGAGCAGCCCGATGCTTCAATGGCTGATGCTGACACTCTTGCGGATTTCATTTCCTGGGGTACAGAAAACTGCCCTGCGGCAAAAATGGGGCTTGTGCTCTGGAATCACGGCGGCGGAAGCATTTCGGGAGTATGCTTTGACGAGGCAAACGATTATGACAGTCTTACTCTCACAGAGCTTGGAAGCGCCCTTTCCGAGGCATCTGCATCAATGACGGACAAATTTGAGTTCATCGGCTTTGATGCCTGCCTTATGGCAACGGTGGAAACCGCAAACACCCTTGCGCCCTATGCAAGATATATGTACGCTTCCGAAGAGACAGAGCCGGGCGGCGGCTGGGATTACACCGCTATCGGAAATTATCTTGGAGATGATCCGTACGCGGACGGGGCGGAGCTGGGTCAGACCGTATGCGACAGCTTCTATGATGCCTGCGCCGAAACCTACGAGGATTCGGGTGCGACCATTTCCGTCACCGACCTTTCAAAGATAGATGATGTGATAATAAGCTTCAACGACTACGCAAAGGAGCTTTACGACACGATTGAATCGGACAGGATCCCTGCCGATGTGATAAGAAGCATTAAAACTGCGGACAACTACGGCGGAAACAACAAGACCGAGGGCTATACCAATATGGTAGACCTTGCAGGAGTGATAAGCTCGGGTGCAGGCTATTGCGAAAGCGGTGCAAATGCCCTTGCAGCCATTGACGAAGCGGTGATCTACAAAAGAAACGGCTCCGATCACTCAGATGCCTGCGGACTTTCGGTATTCTTTCCTCTGAGCAAGGAGCAGGACAGCACCGAGTTAAAGATTTTCGGTGATGTTGCCGTAAGCCCATATTATCTTTCATTCGTGGACAAGCATATTTATTCGGAAAATAACGGCGGCAGCGGTGACGGATATGACAATTCGGCAATTCTTGACGGCTGGGACGGCAGCGGTTCATCATTGCTTGAGGATTACTTTGGCGCACAGGATTATTCCGCTCCCGACGGCGAAAGCCCCTTCATTGTATTTTACGATGACCCGCAGCTCCTCGATGACGGCACCTACGGCTTCTCGCTCACAGACGAATCCCTTGAATATGCCGCAGGAGTTCAGGCGTGCGTTTATATGCTGTCCGACGATATGGAGGATATCATTGAAATGGGCATAAGCGGTGATATAATCGCCGACTGGGAAACAGGCGTGTTCACCGATAATTTTGACGGCTACTGGTTCTCTCTCCCCGACGGTCAGCCCCTTGCGGTGTACATTGTGGGCGAATACGACGGATATGACATTTACACCTCTCCCGTGATAATAAACGGCGAGGAGACCAATCTCAGAATAACCCACGATTACGAAAACGGCTATGTCACCATTGACGGAGTATGGGACGGCATCGACGAAAACGGTATGGCGGCAAGAACGGTATATGAGCTTTCCGAGGGCGATTCCATTACCCCCATATATTACTCATACGCCGTAAACAGCGATGACGAAAGCTATTACTACGGCGATGAATACATATTTGACGGCGAGCCCGAAATTTACTTTGATATGCTCTATGACGGAGAATACCTTTACGGCTTCAGCATCGACGATATTTACGGCAACTATTTCATAACCGATTTTGTAAACTTCACCGTTGACGGCGAGGATATTTACTACAGTGAATGACGGACAGAGCAGGAGGAGCCGGGCTTTTCCTGCTCTTTTTCCCCCGAAAAGGTGATGACAAGCCTTTCAAAATGCTGTATAATAAAATGGGGTGATATGCAGAATGAGCGTATATGTAAAACCTGCGGCGGCTTTCAGAAAGCTTGAAGCCGCAAAGCTTCTCCGACATAATGTTTACATTTTCGGAGCAACAGGCTTTGGAAAAACAGAGCTTATAAAACAGTTTTTCAAAAATGAAAAATACATCTACATTCCCTGCCGCCACAACAGCTGCAATTTTTCGGCAATTCCCGAAAAGGGAACGTCCTCAGCCGTTGTGATAGACAATGTAAACGCCGCAGAGAGCACGGAGCTGAGAAACAGCATCAAAGCCCTCTGCTCCCGCAAAGACCTCTGGGTGATAATTTCGGGCAGGAGCCGTATGCCAAGCTGGCTTTTTGACACTTTTATCACTGAAAATATGCTGCTTATTTCGGAAGATGACCTTGCTCTCACGGAGGAGGGCATTGACAAATATATGCGCTCGGAGGGACTTATCCTCACGGAAGATGAGCTGAAATTTTTAAGGAAAACAAGTGAGGGCAATCTCTATGGCATTAAATACACTGCCCAGCAGCTTCTTTCGGGCAAAAAGGTGGGCAAGGAGCTTTATTCCGAAAACAGCGTTATGTTCCAGAGCTATCTTGAAAACAATGTTATCTCGGAAATGAACTCGGAGCTTGTGGATTTCCTGCTGAAAATATCCATAGTCGATGATTTTACGGAGCACCTTGCGGTGATGCTCACGGGAAATTCCTCCGTGCTGCGGCTTATCGGGCAGACTATGGACGCAGGCAATTTTATGGACAAAAAGGATAATGTATATGCCCTGCGTCCCCATATGATAAAGGCGCTGCGGCGAAAGGCTGTGAAGGTATTTTCCGAAAGCGAGCTGCACAGCTACGCCATACTTGCGGGGGGCTATTACGAGAGCCGAAACGAAGATGACAAGGCATTGAACCTTTATGCAAAATACGGCGGCGCTGAACGGATAAAGGAGCTTCTTATCCGAAATTCCCGAAAAAATCCCGAGTCGGGCTATTACATTGAAATGCAGAAATATTATTTTATGCTTTCCGAGGCGGACATTTCAGGCAATGTTTATCTTATGTCCGCAATGTCGATGCTTTACTCGATGCATATGGATTTTGAGAAAAGCGAATACTGGTACAAAAAGCTTGCGGAGTATCGTGACAATGCAAAGGGTGCGGGAAAGCGTGAGGCGGCACGTCAGCTTGTTTATCTTGACATCTCCCTCCCCGGGCGGGGCAGTGTGAATATACTGGAGCTTATCAAGGGCTGCTACTCGTTCCTTACGGACAAGTCGATCCCATTCCCCGAATTTTCCGTCACAAGCAATCAGCCCTCGCTTATGAACGGGGGCAAGGACTTCTGCGACTGGAGCAGGCACGACAGGGAAATCGCGGCATCGGCAGGAAAGCTCGTGTCGCTGTTCCTGGGAAAATACGGCAAGGGGCTTGTAAATGCTGCCCTTGCGGAGAGCTTTTTTGAAAAGGGCGGCGACCCTTACGAGATAATCTCGCTGGTGTCAAGAGCAAAAATAGAAGCGGCGGCGGGGGGCAAGACCGAGCTGTGCTTTGCGGCAACGGGAACGCTGATACGGCAGTACATATCCCTGGGCGACATCGACAACGCAAAGGAAATGCTCCTGTCCTTTGAAAAGACTGCGAAAAGCGAGGGGCTCAGGCGGCTTTATCCCGTGATAGACGCTATGAAATGCCGCATTGCGCTTATCGAAGGGGACAGCGATGCTGTGAACGAATGGCTGAAAAGCGCTCCCGATGAAAATATGCATTTCATCGCCTTTGAGAGGTACAGATATCTTACCAAAATACGCTGCTTTATTGCGGCGGGGAGCTATGACAGGGCATATTCCCTCATCGAATCGATGAACTATTACGCAGACTGCTGCGACAGAAAGTACATTCATATGGAGCTGGGAATTTTATCGGCAATCGTGAGGTACAGAACAGGTGCGGACCGGCAGGACGGATTTATCAAAACTCTTGAAGAGATATGCAGCTATGGCTTTATTCCTATCCTGTCCCTTGAGGGTGCGGCTGTTTCGGAGCTGCTCAGGGAATGCAGCGACAGATGCGCACAGGATAAGAACATTGACGGCAAGTGGTTTGAACGGGTGAAAAGCGAAACGGGCAGGGTGGCACGGCGTTATCCCCTGTATCTCAAAAGCAGCAGGAAAGCCGCTCCCGAGCTCCAGCCTATGGACATACGCATTCTCGCCTGCCTTGCGGAGGGTCTGTCGGTGCAGAAAGCCGCCGATGAGCTGAATATGAATTTTGAGACCCTGCGGTCGAGGATAAAGGAAATTTACCGCAGACTTGGGGCGAAAAACAAGACCGAGGCTGTTATGATGGCAAGGGAAATGAAGATAATATAGCGCTACAACTTTATTTACAGTTCAAAAACAATTATCAATATATTTCACTATTGACAAAAAGCGCATAATATTGTATAATTTAGGAAAAATCTGCTATAATAAAGCAAATTGTTTTGTCATAGCAAAAAGTGGGTTGAAATAATGAATACTACAAAAGCAGTCATAATTGCCGTAGCTGTTATTGCAATTATTGCAGGATCTTTCGTTGCTTGTTCTAAGAAAAAAGAAAATGAAACGCCTGTGTTGGATGCAATTGCTACCGGTGTCTCAAATTTCGTAGAAGAGGAAATCGTCGGCGAAGAAGGCGGGGTAAACACTATCTCAGAAAGCACTTTAAAAGAAGTCCTTGAAATAAGCCAAATGTCAACAGCTGAATATACATACAATTCTCTGTTACAAAAAAGCAATGAAAAAAATGAGATTGAATACTCTGTTTGCTATAATGGAACTATAACAGCAGGAATTGATTTTTCAAAAATCGAAATAGAAATTGATGATAATGCAAAAACAATTAATGTTACCGTACCAAAAGCAGAAATCAACTCAATAAACGTTGATGCCGGTTCACTTGAATACATATTTGAAAACGAAAAATACAACACCGAAACAGTAAACAGTGAAGCATATGCCTTAGCTGTAAATGACCTTGAGCAAAAAGCATACTCAAATACAGAAATATTAACTCTTGCAAAAGAAAATGCAATTTCTACAGTCGAAGCACTGCTCCAGCCTTGGACTGAACAAATAGCAGGATACACAACAACAGTAAAATAAGGTGATAATATGAAAAAAGTTTTTATTGCTTCCATTATAATATGTTCTCTTGCTTTTTCGTCCTGTAGCAAAAACGATGATTCTGTTGCTGAAGCAAATGCTACAATTTCTGAATCTACTACAATTGAAACAACTTTGGCTGAAACATCAAACGAAGAAACAACAGAATCAAAGCAAGAACCAATCATAAAGCCGGATTTGACCCAAATTCGTAACATCTGCGAGTTGGCAACGCTCCAGTGCTGTTATAATAATGTTGCCAAAAGCACCAAGGAACCCGGAACAGGTGTAAGCCATTTGTTTGAAAAGCAACGAAAGTTTTGGATTGAATACAATGGTCAAGTAGATATCGGAATAGATCTTTCTAAATTAAAAATGGATATATCCGATGAACAGGTAACAATCACAATACCCAATGCGCAAATTCTTAATATAACAGTCAACCCCGAATCCTATACAGCCGATTCATATGTTATAAGTGCTGATAATACTATATTTACTAATCCAATAACTGCCGAAGATCAATCAGGTGCAATAAAAGCAGCTACTGACCAGCTCAGACAATCATTTGAAAATAACACTTCACTGATGGCATCTGCACAAGACAGAGCCAAAAAACTGATTGAAAATTATATTATTCAGATTGGTGCTGCAACCAATACAACGTACCATATTGTTTGGATTTATGAATAAAAATTTCATAATACAAAAAACAACAGCTGTTTTCACTATGAGTAGCTGTTGTTTTTTTATAAAAAAACTCAACATATAGTTACTCCCAGCTAACCCAAATTATGTGCAAGGCTACAAATAATTTTTATAAGCACCCATAATCGGAAATATCCCTTGACAACAGAGGGAAAATAGGGTAAAATAATGTTAGCAGAAACTAACCATATAAATATGAATATTAGTTAGCAGATGACAACGCTTTCGTAAACAGCAGAACCAAAACTCCGTGAAAGGAATGTATCATAAAAAAAATGAACGAACTGACATATTCACAGAAAAAATATCTCTTCGCCATTTACAAGCTCGGTCAGAACGGCGGCGAGGTACGCTCCTCCGAGGTGGCAAAGCTGGTGGGAGTGAGCAAGGCGAGTACCGCTTCAATGGCGGCAAAGCTCTGCGAGTGCGGCTATATCCAAAAAGAGCACTACGGACAGATAGGGCTTACCGAGAACGGCATAAAGGCAGCCAACTCGATCTACACAAGCTGCGTTATAATACGTGATTTTCTTGAAAATGTTCTCGGAATGGACGAAAAGACCGCCGACGAGGACTCGGTAAAAATAGTTATCCACGCTTCGGAAAAGACCGTCAACCGTCTTTCCGAGCATCTGCTTGAAAAGCAAAGCTGAATCAGCCGTAAAACAGAAAGGACATAAAAATGAATTGTGACTGCGAGGTCAACTTTGAATACCACGAAATGGTGGAATGCATAACCTCCGCCCTTGATGCCCGTGACCCGTACACGGGAAATCACTCGAGACGGGTCAGCGATATGGCGTGCTTCCTCTGCGGAAAGCTTGGCATATCCCACCAGGAAACTCAGGAGATACATATTTCGGGACATCTCCACGATATCGGAAAGATAGGCGTGCCCGACCGTGTTCTGCTCAAACCCGACAGGCTCAATGACGAGGAATGGGCACTTATGAAAAAGCACCCCGAGATAGGTGCGGACATTCTTTCCAAATCCCCTCATTTTTCACGGATAGCCGCCATAATCCTGCATCACCACGAGCGCTGGGACGGCAAGGGATATCCTTTCGGCGCAAAGGGCACGGAAATTCCCATAGGCGCAAGGATAATCGCCGTATGCGACTCGATCGACGCAATGGCTTCCGCAAGAGCATACCGAAAGGCACTGCCTCTTGACGTGGTAAAAGAAGAGATCAGAAAGAACATCGGCATTATGTATGACCCGAAAATAGCGCAGGTGGCTCTTGACAACTGGGAAGAGCTTACAAAGGAATACGTTCAGGAATAAAGTGAGCCGCAGGAAATTTCCTGCGGCTCATTTTGTCTTATACTATTATACTAATAATACATTATAACAGGCGTTCCACGTTCGACCATATCGTAAAGCTTTTTCACTTCATCATATTTCATATTGATACAGCCGTGGGAGCCGTTTGTGAGATAAATATTTCCGCCGTATGCCGAGCGGCTCAGGTCGTGGAAGCCGATGCCCTCAAAGCTTACCCGGAGAAAATATGCACATTTTGCAGTGTACGAACCGTCTGCGGCTACCATAGTGTAGTTGGTATTTTTTGTGTAAACGCTGTAAACGCCCTCAGGGGTCTTTCGCTTGGGGTCGCTTGCCTTACCCGAAACTATCTGGTCGGTCTCGAATTTTATCTCCCCGTTTTCGTAATACCACATATGCTGGGCGGAGAGATCGACCTCGATGTAGGTGCTGCCGATATCCCCCTCGGCGGAACGGGCGGAGTCAAAGCCACGGTATGTATAGCCCGTATCAAGCCTTACGTAAACAGGCTCAACAGTTACCGATTCGCCCTTGTCAATGTATTCAAGGAGCTGTGCAAGGGTCTTTTCCCTGTCAGTCCACCAGCCATACTGACCTGTGGAATAGCGTCCCTGGCTCATTGTGATAACGCCCCTGTTTGTAGTCTGAAATTTTCGGGCGGTCATAAAGGTGTCGTATTTCTCCGCAAGGGAATCAACATATTTTTCAGCCTTGCTCCTGTCAAGAACGCCGCCGTCCTCCATCCAGTCATAAACCATAGCGCCTGTAAGCTCTTCGGTGGTATAGCCGAAATCATAGGTTATAACATAATTGAATTTGTTGTTCAGATCATCAAGCTTGCCCTCAAGGTCTGCGGCAAACACGGTGGGATCCTCATAGCAGCCGCCCTTTTCAATGTCAATGGTGAAATTGCCCTTTGCCGCTTCGGAAAGCACATATTCCGCAAGCTTTGTTTCATCGGGCTTGTCGCCGTAGACTTCTTTTTTTATGTAATATCCGTTCTCGCCGTGAACACGCTCCGCATTTTCGGTGGAGGTACTGCCCCAGCTTGTTCGGGTTATGAGCCTTTTCAGCTTTGTTTCGTCATAGGAGGGCTTTGCCTCGGTATCGTAATACGTTTCCTTAAAAACCGCCCCCGGCCAGCCGCCGTGCTTGACACTGCGGTAAATTTTGCTGACCTCTCCGAAAACATCATATTTATAATCAAAATCCGATGGGCTGAAAACCACCTCATCGCCGTTTCGCTCAATAACGGTTATCCCCTCGGGGGCAAACTCGGACTGAACAGCCGCAGCCGCCTCTGAAACGTTCATCTTGCTGACATTAACGCCGTTTATGTATGTATTTGACAGAAACCTGCCCATTGAAGCCGCCCAGCCGCCGAAATACACAGCCGCCAACGCTGCGATCCCCGCAACGCAGCTTATTATGATTATCTTTTTCTTATGGTCGGACTTAGCCTTTGCCGCCGCCTGCTTTTTTCCCGCAATGGCTGCGGAGATAAGGTCTGAAGTTTCGCTGTCGATGGTGTAATCATCTGTCTGCTTTTCTTTTATCTCTTCCATTTCACTTTTCCCTTATTATTAATATACGGATATCATAACATTATTTGCGGCGGTTGTCAATAGGCATTTCATTCCGTTTTGACAATATAGACCTTTCCGTCGGAAACATATCCGCAGTCATCTGAGAATGAGAAAACGTCCTGCACGTTTACTCCCTCGAAAATACCGTTTAAAGCGGAAAGACCTCTTCTCGAACGCTCTCTTGCACGCTCGGAAGATATTTCGGGGAGCAGGAATTTAACGCCCCCGTCCTCATACATAATTCCGATCCCGCAGCTTACGGAGAATATTTTCACAGGCTTTCTGTCCTCGCCGCAGAGCTGATATTTTCCCGCAGTCTCGCAGTTTTTACGCTTTATCTCCGTTTTGATTATGCCATATCCCTCGGAGAGCTTGCAGAGATAGTAGGCAAAATTTCCGAAAACGCACACATCTATGATATTCTCATAGGTCTTTTCAAAGCTTACAAAATCGTCCTCGTCCTTGTGCATAATGTAGGAATTCCCCTCGGCGGTTATTGCCGCAAAAAGGTCGGATCTGCCGAAGGGAAAAAGCTTTTTAACGCTGACCTTTGCCGCAGTAAAGCTGCTGTCGGAATCCTCCGCATCGCAGATATCGCCCCCTGTTATCTCTATCATTGCCCCAAGGCTCACGGTCTTTTCGATCTCGCCGTCAGAGGTGCAGATGTAAAGGAGCGAATCGGAGAAAACATAGAATTTTCCCTCATAATATGCCGCATATTCGGGAACAGTGAGAGCGCAGAGCACAGGCTCTTTTTCGGGGTCGTCATACACGAAAACTCCCCCTCTCGGCGTGAGGAACATTACGCAGTCATCGCCTGCCGCCGCTCCCGATATTCCCGAGGGGCATCTTGCGCTGACTATGCTGCCGTCTGTCCTTGCCTTGAAAACCGAATGCTTCCCGTCGGAGCCGAAAACCGCAGTTATCCCGCTGCCGCTGTGGGAATAAACGCAGGAAAGGCTGTCGCCCACGGGAAATCCAAGCTCTGTGACCGTGGCTTTAAGGGGCTTTATGTCAGCCGAAGCGTTTTTATTTTTCTTTGCGGTCTCAGCAGGTTTTTTCACCTTTGCCGCAGGTCTTTCCTTTGGCTGCTTTGTCTGAGCAGGCTTCCCAGCTCCCGCCGCCGCAATTCCCGCAGCCGCTCCCGCACCTGCCGCAGCGGTGCATAATAATGCAATATCCTTGGCTTTCATTTTATTTTTCCTTTCCGAATATCCGTTTGAAAATTGATTTTTTCGGGTCAGCGATACGCTTGCTCAGGTCGGGCACAGCAAGGTCAAACATATACTCTCCCGTTTCAAGGCAGCTCATAACGCCGTCGGTGTAATATTTCTCGGCACTCTGATATCCCGTGGGGACATAGAAAACAACGTCAAAGCCCAGTCGGCTCAGGAATGCAAGAAGTATGCTGTCCGACCGTGATATGATGTTTTCCCCCGTGGATATATATACGACCTTCGGGTTTACCGATGTGAAGTCAAATTTCTGGATAAGTCTCAGTATCCCGCTGTCCATATTAAGGGCAATGTGGATAATTCTGTATTCAAGCCCTCCCGAGCTTTGGTCCTTTATAACATCTGCTTCAAGAAATGCGGACAGCTTTTCGAGGATATAGTCCTGAGTTTCCTCCTTGAGAAAACCGTATCGGTAATTTTTATGCGCCTTGACAGCAGACCTGTTCAGCCGACCGTTTCTCATAAGCCCCACCGCATATTCGCAGGAGCCCTCTTCCGTGATAACAGGCTCGCCCCTGAAAACAAGTGTGCTTTCGGGATATGCCGATATAAGGTCGTGAAGCTCGTTCCAGTACCGTGGCAGGTCTTTATCCTTAACGCCCGAAATTTTTGCCATAATTACGGGAATGTTTACGATATCCCCCGATGTGCTGAAATTGGGTCGGTATTTAAGCTCGGTGTTCCACAAAAGGGGTATCTCCTCGTACATTGTCCGAAGCACTACGGAATTTGCTCTGGAATACTGATGACTGCGGTAAAGTCCCGTATCGGTGTACATCACAGTGTCCAGCTCCCGCTCGGCATAATATGCCACAGTACCCATTGAAGCGTCCCCATTTTCCTTGGGAAATTTTTCCGCAGGGAGTGAGTCTGTAAAATTCCGCTCATAGAGCATATCGTCCGAAAGCTCGCATTTTTTGCTCCTGTCAGAGCATAAAACAAGCACATCGGCAGGGCAGCGGGCTATCATCTTCACAAACATAGCTTCCCCGCCGCTTTTGCAGCCGCCGAAAATTATAAGGCAGGGGAATTTTGTCCGTGAGCTGCCGAAAAGCGCTCCCTGATAGCGTCTGAGGAAGCAGAGCAGGAAAACCGCCTTTGAAATGCCCTTGCGCATATCGTTACCGCTTTCCGCAAAATACATATCCATTACCGCCGCAAATGCGCTTCTGAGCTTTGCCTGTAATTTTATGTCCGAATGAACGATATTTGCGGAAAGGGCTGTTATCATATCAGCGGGAGTGCGGTAATTTCCTCTTGATATCGCTGAAATTTCCTCATTGGACGGAGGGGTAATGCCGTTCTCGATTATAACAGGCTCTCTCGTTTCTTTGAGGGTGATGTAAAATCTGTACAGGTCACCGAGATATGTTGTCTTGTTCTCGGCTCCGTTTATGCGGGCATAGCAGGTATATACCGTGTCGGGCTCATTTCCACGCTTTGCGGGGTCGGTGAGGATATCCGCAAAAATGTCTCCCGATATCCACGCATTTACGCAGTATCCGCCGTTTTTTGGAGCAGGTGCCAAAGCGGTGCCGCCTGTATTTCCCGAGGATATCACAGCCGCTCTTCTCCGCATTTCATCGGCTTTTTTCCTGATGTCGGAAAGGGTGAAGCCTGCGGGAAAATCACTGCCGCCCGTCACATCTATAAGCTCCGCTGTTTTTTCATCATCGGGCAGCCTGTCGAAATATTCCGAGCCGTCATACTCCGCAATGAGCACATCACAGCCTGCCGCCGCAGCTGCGGTCAGCATCATCATCTCGTGCCGTGAAAGTCCGCCTTTGCACAGTATCTTCGGGGGATATTTTTCCTTTGAGGGAGCTATTGCACGGGCAATATCACGCCTCAGCCAGCACATAAATTTAATGAAGATATTTTCTAAAATGCTGTCATTCCTGCCCTCGCCCCTGAGCCTTGAAAGGGATCTAAAAAGGCTGTCCGAAAGCTTGTCAAGAACGCTGTCGGAGGCGGTGGTGAATTTTTTTGCGGAGGATCTTATAAAGTCCCTGTCAAGCCTGAAGCCCGTTGTACAGGAGCTTTCAAAATAGGCAATATCCCCTGCTGTGGGGTTTGCCATACCCTTTTCAAGAAATGCTCCGTGCTTCACCGCAAGCTCAAAAAAGCGGAGCAAAAGCTCTTCTGTGTCGGCACCGTATTTATTTATCCTGAGAAAATGTCCGCCTGCCGCAGAGCTTTCTGACAATAGCCCGGGCGGAATAAAAATATCCATAGCCATAACCATCACTTATCAGTAAAATTGCTTATAAACGGGATAATGTCCTTGTAGCCCACCGCAAGATTAAGATTCTGACCCTTGCTGAACCCTGCGGTGCTGATACCGATGACCTCACCGTACATATTAAGAAGTGCGCCCCCCGAGCTGCCGCCCGAAACAGGAGCCGTAAACTGTATCATATCAACGCCGTTTATCTCACGAAAGCCCGAGATTATGCCGTCGGAAACGGTATTGAAAAGCCCTAATGGGCTGCCTATCGCCACAACTCTCTGACCTCTGCAAAGCTCTCTCCTGCCGCTGTAAAGCTTCATAGGCGAAAGCTGCTGCCTGTCGATGCGCAGCACCGCAAGGTCAAGACTGGGGTGATATTTTATAAGTTCGTTTGTGCGGTAAACTGTGTCGTCATTTTCAAGCTGCACCGAAAAAGATCTTGCTCCTCCCGCGACGTGGAAATTCGTGAGTATGTAGCCGTCTCTGCCGATTATCATTCCCGAACCCGAGCCGATGACCTTTCCTCTGCCGTTGTGGAGGGTTATCATAACCACCGACGATGCAAGAGCCGCAAGCTCTTCATATGACATTTCGCCATTGCCCGTCTGAGATATATGCACCTCTGATGCAGAAGGGGTATTGACGGAGGCTTTCGGAGTCGGAAGAGGTATATGCCGTCCCGCAGCCGCCGCAGACCGTACCCCTATGCTTGCCGGAACGGGAGCATTTGCGGCTGAAACGGGCTGCACGGACTGCGTGATATACGGAGGTATGACATAGCTTCCGCACTCGCCCAGCCTTATGTGACCGCAGACCATTTCAAGCTCATCGGGAAGCTCGGGCAGACCCGAAGGACACAGCAGCAGCACATCTATCCCCATAAGCGCCGCCATCTGGCAGAAAAGATACTCTTTCAGCCCGATCCGCCCCGAGCACACAAGCTTGGGACATTTTCCGCTGCCGCAGGTCATTTTGTCCAGAAGCCTGTCCGCATAGAACATAAGCACGGCGGCGAAATTCTTTTCAATTGTGGGGTTTATGTTTTTACGCAGACTGCGGTAAAGGGAACAGACCTCTTTCAGCGCATTTTGCATATCGGGGGGCATAACGCTTTCCTCTCTGCAAAGGCGCTCCCATTTTCCGTCATATTCCGCCGCTTCCTTTACGCCCATAACAGGAAGCTCCGTCACCCTGCGGTAAATGCAGCGCTCATCGGCGGAAAGCTTTCGGTCAAGCTCTCTGATATCCTCCGAAAGCCCGCCGTAATACCCTGTGCAAAGGATAAAATAAACGCTTCTTACCCCTGCAGCCGTTCTTCCTCTTACGTCCCCGAAGGCTCCCACGCCCGTTATTTTCATTGGGTTGAACCTTATCTCCATATCCTGCCGCTCCATAAAATAAACTGTGATTATATTATACAACATATCGCAGAAAAAATCAACGGGTATAAAAAATGCCTGCCCCTTTTCGGGACAGGCATTTTCAAGATAAAGACATCATTCCCCGATAAGCTTTTCGATATCGCTCTTGGATCTGAAGCCTATCATAACGCCGTCAGGCTTTCCGTTTCTGAAAACCATAAGGGTGGGTATGCTTTCGATCCTGAAAAGCGCTGCAAGCTCAGGCTCATCATCAACATTTATCTTGCCCACCTTTACGGTGTCCGAATGATCCTCGGCAATTTCCGAAACGATGGGTGCTATCATCTTGCAGGGACCGCACCAGCTTGCCCAGAAATCCACAAGCACGGTCTTATCCGAGCGGAGAACTTCGTTTTCAAAATTTTCCTTTGTAAGTATTACTTCTTTCACAGCGATCCTCCTATTTTGATTTGTAGTAGAGCATACAGTGGCAATAGCCCTCAAAATTCGGGTCTTTTATCTGCTCCCTGAACTCTCTGCACATACATTTGTTATCCTCGGTACGCTCCATACGGCAGGGACAGTAGCCGCCTTTTCTGGCAAGCCCCTCCTTTATGAGCTTTACTGTCTCTTCATCGGGATTGAGAGTTATTTTCATACCGTCTCACTTTCCGCAGCTGTGTGAGCCGCAGCTGTGACCCTCGCTGTGGGTGTGATGACTGCACATTACATTGGGGTCAAAGGTCAGCTTGTTTTCAAGGAATGCCTTAACAGCCTCGTCCGCATCGCCGCTTACGCCGCCGTAAAGTCTTATGCCCTGACCCGCAAGAGCGGTCTGTGCTCCGCCGCCGATGCCGCCGCAGATAAGCACATCTGCACCGTTTTCCTTAAGGAATCCCGCAAGTGCGCCGTGACCGCTTTCGGGGGCTGCCACGATCTCCTCACCCACGACGCTTCCATCTTCGCAGTCATAAAGCTTGAAAAAAGCTGTGTGACCGAAATGCTGAAAAATGTTTCCGTTATCGTATGTTACCGCTACTCTCATAATACCTTTTCCTTTCCTGTATGCTGTCTGACCGCAGCTATGCCCTCTGCGGCAGCCGCAGCATTTTCCTCCGCCGCAAAGCTTGTAATTTCCTCCCGAGACCGCAAGGAGTCTGCCGTTAACGATACAGTCCGCAATTTTCACTCGGGCGGCGTTGTATATCTCCGTAGCCGTGGTGCGGGATATTTCCATACGCACCGCCGCCTGACTGTGAGTGAGCTGTTCGAGGTCAACGAGCCGTATCACCTCAAATTCATCTACCGTAAGGGTAACAGGCTCGCCCGAAGCAACGCCTGCGGGGAAAAATATGCTGTATTCAGGCTCATTGCAGACCTTTCTGCACCTTTGGGGTCTTGGCATATCGCTCACCTCGTTTCCGTCTATAGTCGATTATAGCACATTATTTTAGACTTGTCAAGTATATTTCTGATAATATAAAAAAGCCGCACCCAAAGGCACGGCTCCAAAAAAATCATTCGTTATATTCCGTCGGGGAAACTCCCAGAGAATCAAGCCACAGCTCCATATCTATCAGAGCATATGTGCCTGCCGAATCGGACTCTGCCCACACTGTATTCGTTGCTTCGTCGCAGAATGTCTCTATGGGCATAAGCATATTCGTATCCTCAAAATACATAAAGACATTAAATCTTTTTATGCCCTTAAATTCGTCACTGTATAATGCATATGTTCCGAGGGTATTTTCTTTCAGGCTGTCATCTATCTTAAAGTACAGCTTAATAATATCTATCTCGCTGCTGTCGGTGCGTATTTCGGGAACGCTGCCGATTATTGCGGGTCCGTCTACAGAATTGCTGTATCCGCTGTACACCACAGACAGATCATTTTTAATATCGCCCTTTCCCGCTACCTCCAGTGACAGCTCATAGCCGTCAGAGGAAAACATAGCCAGTGCCGCATCGGTGGGTCTTATCAATGTGGTGGGATAGGGACTTATATATCTGGAAGTCTTCGCCGTTTCAGCGGTTTCTTCAGGCTCGTCGCCCTGAACTACTTCGGGGAAAAGCTGAGAATTGTCCAGCTTGAAAGCGATATACGGCTTTCCGATCCCTGCGACCTCCCACTTCATACCGACTCCGTCGGAATACGGTTCGCAGAAAAGAAGATAGTTTATATCGTTTATCCTTGATGCGGGAAATGAATAGCAAAGGGTCACTTCGGCAGTGCCGTACTTAGGGACAACTATCTCTTTGTCCGTTATCTTTTCCCCGCTTTCCTTGTCATAAAGCTCACCCATTGACATACAGTCGTTTTCGTCATACTTTGATGAGGTGTCCTTGAGGGAAGCAAGCACGGTGCCGCTTTCAAAAAAGTCCTTATAAACGGGAATATCCTTTTTGCTTTTGTTTGTTATCAGCAGGTCTGCCACGATATACTTCTGCGCATAATCGCTCTTGTATGTAAGGCTGGTCGAGGTCCCGTCCTCTTTCCTTATGTCGGAAATGCGCAGTGCCACGGAAACTCCGCTTTTTTTCATTTCTGCGATGCGCCCCTCAAAGCCCGCTGCCGCAGGTGTTGAAAACTCCGCAGCAGAGCTTCCGTTTTCCGTGCCCCCCGCAATGGCTGAGATAACTATGATAAGCACTGCCACAGCAAGAACAACAGCCGCACATACAGGAATGAAATATTTCTTTTCACTCAGTTCCTTTGCCCCGAAGCATATGTCGTCAATAATTTTGTCGGCTTTTTCCCTGATTTCTTCTTTTGTCATAAATTTTACCCCCGCAATGTCGAAATATTTTTTATAAATATATTACAATTATACCTATTATGTGTTTGATTGTCAATAGTGTTTGCCATATTTTGCAGGGTATTTCAACGAATGAATTATTCTTCTTAAAATTATTAATACTAATAACCAATTGTTCTATAGATAAAGCCGAGGATTTGTCTATAGGTTAATCGGTTATTAGTATTAACCTATGTCACAAAAGCTTTGCTATGGCAACGATAAGCTTGTTTATGTCAAGAGGCTTTGCAAGATGTGCGTTCATACCCGCTTCACGGCTCATTTTTGCGTCCTCGGAGAATGCATTTGCGGTCATAGCGATTATCGGGATATCCGCATCACGCCTGTCGCAGCATCTTATCTCCCTTGCAGCGGTAAGACCGTCCATAACGGGCATCATTATATCCATAAGGATAAGGTCAAAAGTACCCTCCTCACTGTTCTTGTAAGCATCAACACATTCACGTCCGTTGCTTACGGGAGTGACCACAGCCCCGAAATCCTCAAGAAGATACTGAGCGATCTCGGAGTTGAGCCGGTTGTCCTCCGCCATAAGAATGCGTGTACCCTTTATGGAAACATTGCTGATGTCAGCGCTTTCGGCTTTTTGGGGAATAAGCTCATCGGGAACTATCTTATAGGGAATAGTCACCTTGAAGGTGCTGCCCTCCCCAAGCTTGCTCTTTACGTCGATCTTTCCGCCCATTTTGTCAACGATGCTCTTGACTATGGACATTCCGAGACCTACCCCCTGATATGTAGTCCTTGCCCCACTGTTTGCCTGAACAAATGGCTCGAATATGTGGGCAAGAAATTCCTCGCTTATGCCGATGCCGTTATCGGCGATCGTGCAGCTGTATGTAACGGTGTCGCCCTCCTCGCCCTCGTAATCAATGCGTCCCCGGACTGTTCCGCCGGGACGGTTGTATTTTATGGCATTGCCTGCGATATTTAAGAACATCTGACGCAGATACAATGGATTTCCGTAAACATAGGGGTGAACGAACACTGTGGGGTCCTCATTATATTCCAGGGTGATGCCGGACTCGGCAGCCCTCATTCCCACCATTGTCATTACATCGGAAGCCACCGTTCTTATGTCAAAAGGCTCGTTAACAAGGGGTGTGCGGCTGTCCTCAAGCTTGCTCAGTTCAAGAATATCATTTATAAGTGACAGCAGATGATCCGCAGCGACCTTGGCTTTTTTGCGGTTCTCCTCCTGCAATACAGGGTCATTGTGCCTGCTGTTTATCTCGATTATGCCGATAATGCCGTTAAGGGGCGTGCGCATATCGTGGGACATTCTTGAAAGGAAGTCGGACTTTGCGGCATTTGCACGCTCGGCTTCTTTTTTGGCGGCTTCAAGCTCCGCCATTGTGTTTTTGAGAGCTTCATTCTCGCTGAGGGCATAGACTGTATTTCTGAGCTTTCCCACCTGCAAGCCGTAAAGGAAAAATACAGTGCTGAAAACGATAGCCGTTCTGCCGATGCAGCGGACATTGAATGCAGCTTCAAGGGACATCGCCAGAATAGGATACAACGCAATGAGCAGCATAATTTTTTGTTCCATCTGCTTTTCAAGGATATGCTTTCGCACTGCCAGCACCACGATGATGACAAGATATACGGTCGTCATCACCTGTGAGTCATATCCCAGCGGACCTCTGTGAAAAACATTGTCGCTGTCATAATAATAGACCGTATCGGTAAAGAACGGGGAAAATCCGCCGAGGAATGCAAGCGCTTCGGGGATAAGGAGCAGCAGCCGTATTTTTTTCTGCTTGCTGTCAGGCTTCCCGTCGTCCTCGTTCATAGGCAGAACAAGCATTATGAAAAGATAGACTATAAGAGGTCTGAGGGAATAGCCTATTCCCGAAAGCAGTATTCTGAGTGCCGTCGGGTGATCCCACGATGCAGTCACAAGCTCTGAATCAAACGCAATCAGCTCCGCAAACTCGACCCCGAGGATCATTTTGAAATATTTTCTCTCCCTTGCTTCAAGGGTTTCGTTTCCGGACAATGCGGCAAACAGAAACAGCAAGCCCATAATAGGGGCAAGATTATTAATCATCAGTTCTTGTATCGTCATAGTTTCTCCACCAATATCGATTAATGTCAGATAAACAAAATTTATTTATATATAGTTTGATTATATCACAATTTTGCACTGTCAACGCCATTATAAAAAAATATTTTTTGTAAACAAACATAAAATCATAAATATTGCGTTTCAAAAAGCTCACACTTTCAGGACATATCAAATTCCCGTCCTGTTCTGTATCTCACTTATTTTTGTGAAGCATAAGAAGCTCCAGCAGCTTGTCAGCATCAAAAGGCTTTGAAAGATGCCCGTCCATACCCGCATCAAGGCTTGCCTTAACATCATCGCTGAATGAGTTGGCGGAAAGAGCGATAATGGGTATTTTCCGTGCATAGTCTGAGTCTGTGCTGCGAATAAGTCTTGCTGCCTGAAGTCCGTCCATAACGGGCATCTGAAGATCCATAAGAACTGCGAAATAATAACAGGGAGCACTTTCCCTGAATTTGTTCACGCAGACCTGACCGTTTTCCGCACGGTCACAGATGACCCCGTGGAGCTTAAGAAGTTCTTCCGCAATCTCGTAATTCAGGTCATTGTCCTCGGCAACAAGTATCCTCATACCGATGCATTCGTCATATTTTCCGTCAATGCGGCATTCGTGCCTGTGCTCGTGCCTGCTGTCGGTGTAATCCAGTTCAAAGGTCACCTTAAATGCCGTTCCCTTTCCGAGAACGCTGCTTGCTTCGATATGTCCTCCCATAAGGTCGGTAAGCTCCTTGACGATGGAAAGCCCCAGACCGCTTCCACGGACCTTATTTAGTCTTGTGTCCACCGCACGGCTGAATCTGTCATACATCACACGCATATATTCGGGTGTCATACCGATGCCGTTATCCTTGATTATTGAAACAAGGCGCACCTTTCCTTTTTCGGACATCTCTTCCTCATATATCTCAAACTCCACAGTTCCCCCCGCAGGAGTGAACTTCATTGCGTTTGAAAGGAGATTCATATATATCTGTCTCAGGCGCAGCGGGTCGGTGAGAACGCAGTCGTGGATAATATCGTGCTTGCGGCAGACAATGTTCAGGTGCTTTTCGGGCATTGCTCCGCGGATAGTTTCCTCATATTCCGCAAATATCTCGGCAATGCTCGTTTCCTCGTTATGTACCTTTACCTTGCCCTTTTCTATCTCCGCAAGATCAAGAACATCATTCACTATCTGCTGGAGATATCCGCAGGCAATTTCCACCTGTTCAAGATTCTTTTTCACCTTTTCGGGGTCATTCACATTTGCCATAGCAATGCTCGTAAATCCGCCGACAGCGTTCATAGGTGTGCGGATATCGTGCGCCATACGGGAGAGAAATTCCGTCTTTGCTTCATTTGCACGCCTTGCATCCTCGGCAAGGATTATAAGATTCTGCTCACGGCGCTTTTCGGCGCTGATAAGAGCGGTAACGTAGAGCACGTGGGTGACTTTGCCCGAGAAATCACGCTTCTTGGCGATAAATCTTGCCAGATGCCAGTTGCCGTCCTTGGCGAGATATTCCGCCGCCACGGTATCATCTGTACTGAGCCTTTCGGGAAGCGTGGAAAGGTCGAAAAACTTCATCACCGTGTGGTGATACTCGTCTGCAACAAAGGTATCGCACAGCTCTGTCATTTTTGCGGCAGCCCTGCCTGTTTTGCCTGTAAGGCGATGTATCTCGGTGTTTCCCGAAATCTCCTCGTAGTAATCGTTGGGCAGGTCTATGCGGTAAATGGAGAAGTATATTTTGCTGATAGCGGATACTATTTCGTTGTTGAGCCTTGATTCGGCAAGTGCCTTTTCAAGCTCCGCCTGTCTTTCCTGCTCCTGCAAAACGATATCGTCGATGTAGCGGAAGCCAAGGATTATGCCAAATTCCCGATCGTCCTGCTTTACACGGATAGCCTGTACCTCAAAATATTTCTGTCCCCTGATATTCGGGCGGCTGGTATAGCGGTATACCCCACGTTCACGTGATGACAGCAGCTCTTTAAGGTGGGAATTTGACAGCCAGTGCCTGAAATCATCGGAAGATTCCTCGGAGATATATCTCTGAGCATATTTTTCAAGGAGATCGGAAAACGCCGTTATATTTTCGTCCTGAATCAGATTGCTTGCGTTTGAACCGTCACGGAGCTTCATTACTTCAAATTTATCGGTGTAAAGATCAAGATAATATACCGATGTATAGTCCATACAAAGGCGTTCAAGGACGTTTTTCTCCTTTTCAAGAGCACGTTTGTTCTCGCCGAGTCTGTCCTCTTTTTCACGGAGAGATTTGTTTGCATTAAAAAGAGACCAGGAGCTTCCGAGATGTCCTCCGATGACCTCGAGAATGCTTATAAGGGACTGTGATTCGGATATCTCGGGGTTATCAACGCCGATAAAGCCCAGAAGCTTTGAGCTGTGATAGATAGGGAAAGATATCTCCGTACTTATATCCTGAGCTTTCAGCATTTCATATTCATCGGGCATAATTTCCTTTATGTCCTCGGTGTTTTCAATAACAATATTTCCGCCCTGTGAAAACCTGTCATACCATACGGGCATATCATAGGAATGTATCTGCTGGAGATTGTCTATCTGCGGGATAACGCCCTCTCCACACCACTCATATGCATTTGAAAAAATATTGTCGGAATTAAGGTCAACAAAAATATAGGCACGGTCTGCACGGGTATATTTTCCCACAGCTTCAAGGAGCTTGTTGAGGCTGCCGTGTATCCCCTCCTCCGACACAGCACGGTCAAGCAACACAAGCTGCTGAAATACAGTTTCAAGGTCGGAGAGTCTGTCATTAGTCTGTAATGCTGTATCAGTGTTTCGGAGCATCGTATTTATCCTTTCCCGCTTATTTGGCTGCGTGCAAATAAAAAAGAGTATAGCTCACCTGCATATACTCTCAAATAAAAATGCAGCTGGCTGCCATTTTACAGGCCCTTTAGTTTTGCGTCACAGTCTTTCGGCTGCTTTGCCGATTATTCAGTTTTAATGCTTAAAAAAGCTGTAAATAAATTCCTACTTTTATTATATAATATGCCGCTGCAAAAATCAATGGTTCTCGGAAAAATTTACATTTGCGAAAATAAAAAAATCAAATTTCAGAACGCTTTATTCACGGCAGCAAGGCGGTTTGCGGGTTTATGGAAAGTCAGAAAAAGGCATATCGTTTTTTACAGCCGATATGCCTTTTCTTTTTTATTATTTCTTCCTGATAAGCGGTGTCATACTCTTAGCCGCTATGAGCATAGTAGAGCTGTTGTGAAGAAGTGCGGAGGTACCTGCGGGGATAACACCCGCAACGCCGAGAATGATAAGTGATGCGTTGAAAGCAACGATGAAGCGGTAATTTGCGCTTATACGCTCCATAAGCCGCTCGCTTATCACTCTGAGAGTGACAAGCTCCGCAAGGCTCCGGTTTCCGAGAGTGATGTCTGCGACCTCTCTTGCAATATCGGAGCTGTCGCTCATCGCAACGGATACATCGGCTGCCGCAAGTGCGGGTGTGTCGTTTATTCCGTCGCCTACCATTATAACAGTGTAGCCCTCGGATCGCAGCTTTTTTACGTAATCGCTCTTGTGCTCGGGAAGCACCTGTGCCACATAGGTGTCGATGCCGAGACTGTCGGCAGCACGCTTTGCGGCGGATTCCGTATCTCCCGTGAGCATACATACCTTTGTGATGCCTGCCTTGTGAAGCTCGGTTATTATATCCTTTGCTTCCGTGCGGACAGGGTCTTCTATGACGAGCATTCCCGCAAGAACGCCGCCGATAGCAAGGAATATGGAGGAATTGCCCACGCTCTTTTCGGCGATCATCTTTTTCTGCTCCTCGGTGACTTCGATGCTTTCGTCCTCGAAAACAAAGTGAGCCGAACCGATTATTGCACGCTTGCCGCTGTAGGAAGTGACAATGCCGTGAGCCACCAGATATTCCACCTCTGCGTGCTCCTCTTCGTGGCAGAGATCCTCTTCCTTTGCCTTGTTCACAACTGCCGTTGCAACGCTGTGAGGGAAATGCTCCTCAAGGCAGGCAGCTGTTTTCAGAACATAATCTCTGTCAAAGCCGTTAAAAGGAACAACGTCCGTTACCTTTGGCGATGCCTGGGTAAGTGTGCCTGTTTTGTCAAAGACGATCGCATCTGCCTTTGCTGCGGCTTCAAGATATTTTCCGCCCTTTACGGCGATGTTGTACTCAGCCGCTTCACGCATTGCGGAAATTACGGAGATAGGCGTGGAAAGCTTGATAGCGCAGGAGAAATCCACCATAAGCACAGATGTTGCCGTGCGGAGATTTCCCGTTAAAAGCCAGGCTGCGGCAAATCCAAGGAAGCTGTAGGGCACAATGGAATCCGCAAGGCGCTCTGCCTTGCTCTGAATGCCTGCCTTAAGATTTTCCGATTCATCAATGAGCTTGATGATGTTCCGGAGTCTGGAGCTGTCGGAAAGCTCTCTTACCTGAACCTCAAGCTTGCCTGCTTCAACGGTGGTTCCTGCGAATACGCTGTCCCCCGTTTTTTTGTTCACAGGCTCGGATTCCCCTGTCATAGTCGCCTGATTTACCATAGCCTCGCTGTCGGTAACAGTGCCGTCAAAAGGAATGATGTTTCCTGCATAAACTATCACCCTGTCGCCCACTTCAATTGAATTAAAAGGAACGGAAACAGGCTCGCCCTCGGTGACCTTCCATACATTGTCGATATTCAGTGCAAGCTGCTCGGTAAGGGCAAGCTTTGCACGCTGTCTTGTGTAATCCTCCAGAAGCTCGGAAAGGCTCAGCAGGAACATTACGGAAGAAGCGGTGCCGAAGTCCTTCCGGAGGACAGAAACGCCTATTGCAGTGCCGTCAAGGATATCAACGGTGATATCCATTCTGAGGAAGCTGTCAAGACCCTTGATAACATATTTCAGCGCCTTTACCGCCGTTATGACATTTCTCACAGGCAGGGGCAGGAAGCGCATAAGTATCTTTTTTCCCACAATGCCGCAGAGGTCGGACTTGAACTTATCGTCCGCAGCAGCAAGAGCAGGGACCTCCGCTTCGGGGAGATGTCTCCTGTCAAGGCGGCTGATGTATCTCAGCACATCTTTGCGGGAACCCTTTGCGTATGTAACAAGGATACTTCCGCTGCGGAAATTGGCTTCTGCGCTTTCAACATAGGGAAGAGCGGAAAGCTCTGCGGAGATTCCGCAGCCCTGAGTTTTTGTAAAGGCGTAGTCTCCGCAGCGGACACGCAGAACACGGCCCCTGTCGTAAACTATACTGTATTTCATTTATTCCTCATCGCCCTCAAAGTCAGCATCGGAAACCTCGAACTCTGCATCACGGCAGATGTCCTCTGCATCTTCCTTCATTTTTGTGAAAGTGCTTGCAGCATCGTCTCTGAGCTTCATACCGCCTGCAATAGCCTTAACGCAGCCGTCTCTGAACATCTTGCTCTTAAGGAACTTAACGCCCGCTGTTGCAGCGAGTACGCCGAATGTAAAGAATCTTGCCTTTTCGTTCTTGATGATATTTTTCATTTTTGTTTACCTCTTTCATATGTATTTTTTACTGCATTGCCCGAAAGTAAAATTTTGGGAAAATGCAATTTTGCACCTTTATAATATCACTTTGTTCTGAGAATTTCAATAAATAAAAACTGATAATTTTATTAATCAGAAACCGAAATCCATTAGCCCAAAACAATTGTTTTATCAGACTAACTTTTTCCGAACATCGATAACAGTCCTTTTTTTTCATAAGGCTTGTGCTCTGCGGAAACGAAGGTGTAGCCTGTTTCGTCGATAACGGCTTTCAGCCTGTCATCGGGGATATCATTTTCTGTGAATATCTCCGCCTGATTTTTTGTGTGGGAAGCCTTTATCTTTTTAACATTGAACTCACGTCTTACAGCGTCACAGATATGTGCCTCGCACATTCCGCACATCATTCCGTCGATATTTACGGTTATCTCAGTCATTTTCAGCACCTCCTGTCAAGTTAATCAAATCTAACTCAGTTCCTCTTATAAAGGGCAGATACATTCATATCTGCCCCCATAAGCCGGTTACTTTTTACTGCTGTGACACATTCCCGAATTCGGGCAGCCCTTGCAGCCGCAGCCGCAGGAGGATCTGCCTTGCTTCTTTGCCTTTATCTGCCCTGCGATTATCGCAGCGACGATTGCCAGAAGTATGAGCAGGACTATAATAGTTCCGATATTCTGTGAAAGAAATTCCAGCATAATAATGACCCTCCTGAAATTTATTTTGCTCTGTGTATGATCACTTTACTCTTACAGTCTTTGTAAGCTTGCTGCTCTCCTTGTAAGGTCTTGCGAGCATATAAACCGCAAAGCCGAGGATAACAATGGAAACGATAAGGCAGATAACACCGAGAACGCCGTCAACAGTTCCTGCGAAGAGGTTGCCGAAGCTGTTTACAACAAGCGCAGCGGCATAAGCAAATCCGCACTCATAGCCGATCGCTATCCAGAACCACTTGGTGTTGTTCATCTCACGCTTGATAGCGCCCATTGCTGCGAAGCAGGGTGCGCAGAGGAGGTTGAAGATAAGGAAGGACATACCGCTTACGGAAGTGAATGCTGCGCCCATTGCGGCATATACGGACTGGTCTCCGCCGCCGTAGAGAACGCCGAGGGTACCAACGATGTTTTCCTTTGCAACAAGACCTGTGATAGCTGCAACGGTTGCCTGCCAGTTGCCCCAGCCGAGAGGAGCGAATATCCAGCAGATCGCACTGCCCACAGCGGCAAGAATGCTGTATTCCATCTGGTCTTCTTCAAGCATTGTGAAGGAGCCGTCAACAAATCCGAAGTAGGAAGTGAACCAAACGAGGATAGTGGAAAGAAGGATGATCGTACCTGCCTTCTTGATGAAGGACCAGCCACGCTCCCACATTGAACGGAGAACGTTGCCTACTGTAGGAATGTGGTATGCGGGAAGCTCCATTACGAAAGGAGCGGGGTCGCCTGCGAACATCTTTGTTTTCTTAAGGATAATACCTGAAATGATGATAGCAGCGATACCGATGAAGTAAGCACCTGTGGATACCCAGGGGGAACCGCCGAAGATAGCGCCTGCGATCATTGCGATGAAAGGAGTCTTAGCGCCGCAGGGGATAAATGTTGTTGTCATAATTGTCATTCTGCGGTCACGTTCATTTTCAATTGTACGGCTTGCCATAATACCGGGGATACCGCAGCCTGTACCGATAAGGATAGGAATAAAGGATTTACCGGAAAGACCGAACTTTCTGAATACACGGTCGAGAACGAATGCGATTCTTGCCATATATCCGCAAGCCTCGAGGAATGCGAGGAAGATGAAGAGTACAAGCATCTGAGGAACGAATCCGAGGACCGCACCGACACCGGCTACGATACCGTCAAGGATAAGACCCTTGAGCCAGTCTGCACAACCGATAGCGTCAAGACCCGACTCAACGAGAACAGGGATACCGGGAACCCATACGCCGTATGCAGAGGTATCAGGCTCGCCGTCGTACTTTGCTACCATAGCAGCGGAATCTTTAAGGTCAGCAACAGTAGCGGTTTCTTCTGTTACCTCAAGAGTTTCTTCGTCTTCGAGCTCATATGTAAACTCAGTGTCATCGGAATAGTTTGCGGAAAGGTCAAGGAGAGCAGTCTCTGCGGCAGCACCGTCAAACTCTTCGCTTTCCATATCCATTGCGTCCTCAGCAGCTGCTGTATCAGCGCCGTTCTCGGAAGCATATGCGATAAAGCCGTCAATGATAGCGGAAGAATCGCCGTATTCCTCGGCAGCCTCTTCATATTCGCCCGAGCCTATTCCGAACAGGTGCCAGCCGTCTCCGAAGAGTCCGTCGTTAGCCCAGTCTGTTGCGGAAGCACCTACTGTTACCATTGAAACGTAGTATACGATGAACATTACAACGGCGAAAATAGGAAGACCCAGGAATCTGTTTGTAACGATCTTATCGATCTTATCGGAAACTGTAAGCTCGCCCTTGTTCTTTTTCTTCAGGCAGTCCTTGATGATCCTGCCGATGTAGATGTAGCGCTCATTGGTGATGATGCTCTCTGCGTCATCGTCAAGCTCCTTCTCGGCAGCCTTGATATCGTTATCAATGTGAGCAAGTGTTGCGGGATCGACCTTTAAGGACTCGATTACCTTTTCATCACGCTCAAAAAGCTTGATAGCGTACCATCTCTGCTGCTCCTCGGGAGTATCGTGGAGAACAGCCTCCTCGATGTGAGCGATAGCGTGTTCAACAACGCCGCTGAATGTATGCTGAGGAACTGTGGGCACATTAGCCTTTGCAGCCTCAACAGCAAGATTTGCAGCCTCCCTGATGCCTGTTCCCTTAAGTGCCGAGATCTTTACGACCTTGCAGCCAAGCTCTGCGGAAAGCCGGTCAATGTTGATCTTGTCGCCGTTCTTCTCAACAACATCTATCATATTTACAGCACATACAACAGGGATACCAAGCTCTGTGAGCTGTGTTGTAAGGTAAAGATTTCTTTCGAGGTTAGTACCGTCGATGATGTTGAGAATAGCGTCGGGACGCTCACCGATAAGGTAATTTCTTGCAACTACCTCTTCAAGGGTGTAGGGAGAAAGCGAATAAATACCGGGAAGGTCTGTGATGATAACATCAGTGTTTCCTTTCAGCTTTCCTTCCTTCTTTTCAACGGTAACACCGGGCCAGTTTCCAACGAACTGATTTGAGCCTGTCAGAGCGTTGAACAATGTGGTCTTTCCTGCGTTCGGGTTACCCGCAAGAGCGATTCTGATACTCATAATATCTTTCCTTTCATATATTTCGGATAATGTTATGCGAAATCATTATGTTAGATTCGACTAACTTATCTTTAAAAATTTACTGTATCTCGATCATTTCCGCATCAGCCTTACGGAGCGAAAGCTCGTAGCCACGGACAGTGACCTCAATGGGATCGCCCAGAGGAGCAACCTTGCGGATATAGACCTCAGCACCCTTTGTAAGTCCCATATCCATAATTCTGCGCTTGACAGCACCCTCGCCGCCCAGCTTCTTCACGGTCACAGTCTGACCGATCTTAGCATCTTTCAGTGTCATAGTTATTCTCCTTTAAGTAAAAAATATTAAACTAAGATCTTACTTGCCATTTCTTTTGAAACAGCCACACGGGATTCCTTAACATTCACGATAACGTTTCCGCCGATCTCGCTTACGACCGTAACGATCCCGCCAACAACAAAGCCGAGGCTTTCAAGGAATTTCCTCGTTTCGGGAGAACCGCCGACCTTTTTGATAAGATTTTCCTCGCCCGGAACTGCAAGTGTCAAAGGCATCATTTTTCATTCCTTTCAAATGTTAGGTTTGACTAACATAATGGCAATTTTTTGATTATTTTGATTAGCTTTCGCTAACGAAAATTATTTTAGCATAAGCTAACTGATTTGTCAAGAGTTTTTTGGCACTTGCAGAAAGATTTGTTATCTATGCATATAAATAAAGTTATCCAAGGCTAATTTTTTGTTTAATACTAATCTTTGGTCAGTCTGCTGACAAATTCCGTCAAAACCCGGTTACGCATATTACTCCGCTTCCTTTTATCATAATAAAAGAAAACGGAGTAGATCATACATATTATCTTCTTTGCTTTTTGCTCTTTTTATCGAGGTGTCTGAGCACATATTCCAAAGCCTGCTCCCCTGCGATAACCGCAGCAGGCACGGCTATGCCAATGTTTCCTTACTGAGCAAGCTTCTCGCCCAGAGCCTTGCAGGCTGCAAGATCATCGTCGGAGGGAGTCTCGTTTGCAATAAGTCCCTCGCCGCCGATAACAACAGCACCCGCAGCATTGCAGCGGTCTACCCAGTTTCTCATCCATTCACCGTCACCCCAGCCGTATGAACCGAAGAGAGCAACAGTCTTGCCGCCGAGCTGTCCTTCAACGCCTGTGAAGAAGGGCTCGAACTCATCTTCCTCAAGCACCTCTGCGCCCATTGCGGGGCAGCCGAATGCAACTCTGTCATAGTCGGCAATATTGCCGTTGAAATCGGAAACGCTGAAAAGCTCTGCGCCTGCCGCATCTGCGACAGCCTGCGCCATTTTTTCGGTGTTGCCTGTACCGCTCCAATAAATTACCGCTGTTTTCATAATTATTTTTCCTCCTCAAGGATATTAAGGGCTTGGTAGATATCAATGCCCCCGTCAATTTTATTGCACAGAAATTTTCTGCACCTTTCGTAATTCACGAAAATGCGCTTGGCATTTTCGGCATCGCCGTAGACCTTCCAACAGCCGCAGAGCTTAAAGTTCCCGCCCTTGTTGCGGATAAATCCCACAACATCTTCTGTGGGATAGCCGAGAAAGATACCGATCTCGTGGGGAAATTCCTCAGATGAAGAAATTCTTCCCGAAAGTCTTTCAAGATCGTTTTCGACGCTGCACTTTTTATCATACCCGTATTTTTCAAGAATTTTTCTCCTTGACGGTTCGGAAAGACTTTTTTCAAGGAGACGGGCATTATACAAAAGCAGAAGAGTCTTGCTCCTGCATCTGCACATAAGCTTTATCCGAAGCCCCTTTGCTTCGGTAAGACGGTTGAACCTTTCGGTCTGACCGATAAGATCGAACCTGTCTGAATCGAGAGACACAAGGCTTGCGCACTTGATGCCGAGAAGAGACGGCGCTGTATGATAAGCAAGCTTTCGTTCAAAGCAGGCACTTTCACTTTTCGACATAATATCCCTCACTTTTGATTAGCACACGCTAACCCAGCTGTAAAAAATTAAGCTCGGCAATACTGCTCGAGGACTGTTTTAAGTGCATTTGCACTTGCATTGTGGATCTTTTCAACCTTGAAATCAAGCTTATCAGCCTTGTTATCCACGCACTTTGTCATTTTATGGGAACAGGTGTTTGTAAAAACCACCACCAGATCGGGACTGCCTATCTGCTTTTCAAGATTGGAAGGCATCTGAGTAAAAACCTTAGCCTTGCACTTGTATGACTTGCAGATATCCTTGTACATCGTCGCCATACGGTCATTTCCGCCAACAACCACTACGCTCATCATTTCACCTCCATTTTGGTTAGCATACGCTTACTGCATTCTGATTATATCATATCCTATCAACATTGTCAAGTATAATTTTCAGATTTTTGATAATTTTTTTTTGGGCATAATAAACCAAAATATCCGAGCTGTTATACAAGCAGCCCGGATATACTTACATTACAAAAACAATAATTCCCGCAACGATGACAGCCATTCCCACCGCCTGCTTTTTGGTGGTCTTTTCACCAAGTATCAGATAGCTGAGCAGAGGTGTTATGATATATGATGTTGCCTCGATTATGGGCGACATCGACAGCGGCACGACACGCATTGCCACCACTGAGATAAGCGTGCAGCCGAAAAACATTCCGTATGCGATTATCACCAGCGGATTGAGATATTCCTTTATCACAGAATCATAATGCTTTTGGGCGCTTTTTTTCAGAAGTATCTGAGAAAAAGCCGATATCACAATGCCGCAGAAAAAGATAAGCGAATAGATAAGCAGTCTGCTCATTTCTCAGCCTCCTTTTCCCCGCCTGTAATGACTATGATAACGCCTGCGATGACCATAAGCGCACCTATTATCATTTTTACGGTTATCTGCTCCTTGAAGAATATCGCTCCCCAGAGCATTCCCCAGATTATAGTGACGGATTTGTTGGCAAAAGCCGCATTAAGAGGAAGATTTTTTATGACCTGCTGCCATACAAGAGCATATACGCCCATACACACAAGCACCAGTCCGTAAAAAATTATGAACCTGAATGAGAGAAACTCCTCCAAAGCCGCTTTTTTTGTAAGTACGCTGCTCATTGAATACACAAGCACCACGACGTGCAGCATTGCATATGACTTTATTTTATCCATTCTTATTCTCTTCCGCCTTAAAATTCAGCTTTTCCCTGATAACATACTGCGGTGAATTGTTGATGCACATATATATTCTGCCCACATACTCTCCGATAAGTCCCAGAAGCAGCATAATTATTCCGCCGATTATGAGCATAACTGCCATTATGGAGCTGTATCCCATAGCAATTTCAGGATTTACAAGCTTTCTGATAATTATGACAAGCGCATATAAAAATCCCACAGCAGCAGATATCGCTCCGATAATATCCGCTGCTCTCAGCGGCTTTACCGAAAAGGCTGTGAAGCCATTTAACCATAGTGCCAACGACTTTTTCAGCGTGAAGTTTCCTGTTCCCACACTTCTGTCACGCTCTTCCATTTCAACATTTGCGATCTTAGATGTGGTTCTTATAAAAAGCCCGTCAATATAAGGGTATGGATTGTGATAATTGCAGATCTCATCAATAACAAATCGCTTTACAGCGCTGAAATTGCTCAGAAAAAGATCTTTAGGCTTTGAAAGAAGCTTGACAGCCATCAGCGAGTTTATATAACTGCCAAAATTTTTAAAAGATGATTGCTTTTTATGAGGATAATGTGCTATTGATATATCATATCCATTGTCAAGCGGAGCTGTAAGCTCCCATAATTTGTCAAGAGGACATTGCCCGTCATCGTCTATATTAATGATAACATCTCCGTCAACAGCGGAATACGCAGCCATAAGAGCTGCGTGCTTTCCCACATTTTTAGCAAGATCTATCACTTTCAGCTTTTTATCGTCAAGAGCGATCTCTTTAAGGACCGAAATGACATTATCCGGAGAGCAGTCATTCACTGCGATCACTTCATAATCCAGATCCTTTTTTTGTGACATTTTACTGTGTATCTCAGAAATTACGCCCCGTATGGTCTGTTCACTTCCATAGCAGGGGATAGTAAAGCTAAGCTTTTTCATATTTTTTCATTTCTCCTCAAATAACAATATCTGTGCTTTTTTTGTCAAGCTTAACTGTTTTGGCGGGCGTATAGACCCCATAACTTTCTGTACTTTTTGAAATATATGCTCCTGCACCTACAAGTGTATGATCTTCTACAGTTATACTGTCTCTGACTGTGCAATTAACGCCAAAAAAGCAGTTGTTCTTTATATTTACATCGCCTGCAACAGCACATTCCACCGAAAAGAAATTAAAGTCCCCTATGTGTGTATGATGCGCTATCGTTGTCGATGGATAGATTATATTGGAACAGCCCAGCTCACAAAATGCACCGACAGTGCAGTTCTCAAGAATAATGCAGCCTTCGCCGATCTTATCGGTAAGGATCACCGATGATGGGTGGCAGTACGTTTCTATTTCGTATCCCCGGGACTTGAAATGCCAAAACTTATCCTTTCTCAGTTCATTCATTGAAGAATACCCCATCGTCATTACTATGCTGTATTCTTCGGGAGGATACGCCGAAGTCAGTTCTGATGATCTTATTACAGGCATTCCCATAAAGCTGTCAGAATTATAATAGCCGTCATCAACCGAAAATGCCGAAAGCTCATACCTGTCATCGTGAGTGAGATAATAATACATCAGCTCGGAAAGCTTGCTTGTTCCGAACACAACTACTTTTTTCATATATACCTCCCGAGGCTGTTATTTTGTTCTGACTCTGATATATTCCTCCATATTATCCATTCTCCTTACCATTTCGTCAGCGCTGTCATACTTGATGAGCATTGCTCCTGTTCCGAGAGCTGCATTGTCAAATTTTTCAACAGGGCTGCCGATCTCTGTAAGGTCCTTGAAAAGAATGATATCGTCCTTTATGGAATCGCTGATCTCCGTTCCGTCATAGATACCGTCCTTCAATGAATGAACAACATAAGAAGAAACATACTTGGTTATAGGCTTATTGAAATCTTCATCAAGGTCAAGTCCCAGCGCTGCCTGAATGGTACACTTTGCAAGATCTACACCGCTTGCCTCACGAATAACATCGGTAATGAGATTTCCGCCGTTTCTCGGACCTATTTCTATTATATACACATCGCCTTTTGAATCAATGATAAAGTCCATATTTATTGCGCCGAATTTCATATCAAGCAGCTTCATAAGACGGTCTATCTCAGCCTTTGCCTTAACCTTAAGCTCATCGGAAAGATAAGAAGGATAGCTTTCGCCGATGGGTACAAGAGGATTGCAGAGCTTGTCAAAATGCTCGCTCATAAAGCCCGCAAAAACCAGCTCGCCGTTAACGATAAAGCCGTCACCGGCTATCTGATGTCCGTCACGGATCAGAAATTCCTCAACTATCACGATCTTCTGACGTGAAAATGACATTGCCTTGTTGAATGCAGCTTCAAAGTCAGCCTCATTATCCACTCTTGTTGCGCCCTTGCTGCCGTTTGAATCGGAAGGCTTTACCATAGCGGGCTTTCCGAGAGATCTGAAAAACTCAAGTGCCTCCGCACATTCCGCAAAGCCCTTGCTTTTAGGGGAATTAAATCCGTGCCTGATGATAAAAGGCCGGAAAAGATCCTTATGTGTAAGTATCATAACGCTTTTGTACGGATTTGTAGGGAGCCCCATCTGCTCCGCAACATATGCCGCAGTGGGAGCGGAAACATCAGAGGCATAGGAAACTATTCCGTCTATATTCAGTTCCTGCGCAAGCTTGAGCACTGCTTCCTTATCAACGGTGCTGACATTGTGGTATTCATCAGCGAGCTTATGCGCAGGATTATCGGGCAGATAATCAACACTTATAACATAGTGTCCCAGTTCCTTAGCTGCCTTTGTTGCAGTCATCTGAAAGTAATTTCCGCCAAGAAGCATAATTTTTTTCATAAATAATATCTCCTCTGTAATAAATTTATTTGTTCCAGCCTATTCGGATCACTTTATGAACGTATCCTTGTCCTTCCGCCATTTCCGGAAATATTTGACCATTGAGGACAGCTGTATAAGAAAGTATTTCGGACTTTTCATATATGCCCTTTCCCAGAGATGTATCACCGAGAACTGAGGGGCATAGACCGTCCTGCCGTATTTTTTTGCTGTTCGGGTAAGGTCTGCGTCCTCGCTGTAGAGGAAATATCTCTCGTCAAAGCCACCGACCTTTCTGAAAACATCAGTCCTTATAACAGCAAAGCAGCCCGAACAGAAGCCGACATCTGTTACCTCGGTAACGTTCCTGTCGGCAAAGGTGTATTCCCGCCGCCATTTGCGGAACACTCCGCCGAAGCGTTCAAGCCGCCCTCCCAGCATATATTTCACCGTAGGGGTGAGCTTCGGTGTGAACTGCTCTCTGCCGTCCTCATACAAAAATTTCGGCACTGCCATTGCAATGTCGGGGTTATCGCTCATAAAGCCGCACATCTGCGTTACCGTGTCACCGGTAAGCATAATGTCGGGATTTACGATAAAATGGAAATCGGAGTCAAGCATATTTATAACCGCATTATGCCCCGCTCCGAAGCCTGCATTTTGGCGGTTCCTTATGACCTTTACGGCGGGGAAATCGCTCTCAATGATATCGGGAGTCCCGTCGGAAGAGGCGTTGTCGGATATATATATGTCAAGGTCAGTGCCTTTGGTATGTTCAAGCACGGAGCCTATGGCTTTGAGAATATTGTCCCTGTTGTTATAGGTCACTATGCATAATGATGCTTTCAGCTTCATCAGTCCTTTGCATTTTATCTTTTTATTATATCATATATTTTCGGTCAATGCAAGAGAATGCGGCACAAATATTACCGTCAATTCAGAAAAAATCCCTTGACAGGAGGAATGAATTGAGATATAATATAAACTTAGGTAATTATATCTGTTATCAGCGAAAGGAAGGTTCTATAATTATGGCAGTAAAGAAGATCAGAATGTCCGCAGAAGGTTTTAAGGATCTTGAAAAACAGCTTGAATATCTCAAAAACGTCCGCAGAGCAGAGGTGGCTCAGAAGCTTAAGGAAGCCCGTTCCTTCGGAGACCTTTCCGAGAACGCCGAGTACGATGAAGCCAAGAACGAGCAGGCTATCCTCGAAGCGGAGATCGTTGATATCGAAATGAAGATAAGCAACGCCGAGGTCGTTAATGACGAGGATCTCTCCACCGATGAGATAGGCGTTGGTTCATATGTTAAGCTCAAAGACCTTGAATTTGACGAGATCCTGGAGCTCCAGATAGTAGGTTCCACCGAAGCCGATCCCGAGAACAACAAGATCTCCGAGGACGCTCCCATCGGCGTTGCCGCTCTTAAGAAAAAGGTGGGCGATATTCTGGAGGTAGAGGCTCCTATGGGCATCATCAAGATGGAAGTTCTTGAAATAAGCAAGTAATAACTTTTATATAATTGCAAAGGAATGAAAAAAAATGGCAGAAGAACAGCTCAAGGCTAACTCCTCCCCCGCAGAAGAGGCGGAGCAGACCGAGGAAGATATCCACATACTGAAAAAGGTCAGAATGGAAAAGCTTGATGACCTTAAGGCAAGAGGAAAAAATCCTTTCGAGATAACAAAGTTCGACCGGGACATCAAGAACTCTGACATCAGAAAGCAGTATGCAGAGCTTGAAGAGCGTCTTGCCGCAGAGGCTGCGGGCGATGAGGAGGCTCTCAAGGCTGCTCTTGAAAGCAACAGGATAAACGTTAAGATCGCAGGCCGTATTATGACCTGGAGAAATATGGGCAAGGCTAACTTTATCGATGTTCGTGACAGCACCGACCGTATGCAGGTGTATGTTCGTATGAACGATATCGGTGAAGAGGCATTCAAGGAGTTCAAGACCTGGGATATGGGCGATATCGTGGGCGTTGAGGGCTTCGTGTTCAAGACAAGAACGGGAGAAGTCACCGTTCACGCTCAGAAGATAACCCTCCTTACAAAGTCACTTCTCCCCCTCCCCGAAAAGTGGCACGGTCTTAAGGATCAGGACGCAAGATACCGTCAGAGATATGTTGACCTTATCGTTAACCCCGAAGTAGCCGACACATTCAGAAAGCGTTCCAAGATAATCGCTTCTATCAGACGCTATCTTGATGCACAGGGCTTCATCGAAGTTGAGACCCCTATGCTGGTTGCAAATGCAGGCGGCGCTTCCGCCCGTCCCTTTGAGACCCATTACAACGCTCTGAACGAGGACGTAAGACTGAGAATCTCCCTGGAGCTTTACCTTAAGAGACTTATCGTAGGCGGTCTTGAAAGAGTTTACGAAATAGGCAGGGTTTTCAGAAACGAGGGCGTTGACACCAAGCACAACCCCGAGTTCACACTTATGGAGCTCTATCAGGCATACACCGATTATCACGGTATGATGGATCTTGCAGAGAACCTTTACCGTCACTGTGCCGAGGAAGTATGCGGCAGCGCAAAGATAATGTACGGCGATGTTGAGATCGACCTCAGCAAGCCTTTCGAGCGCCTTACAATGGTCGATGCCGTCAAGAAGTATTCCAGTGTTGACTTCAACGGGATACACTCCGTTGAAGAGGCAAGGGCTGCGGCTGACGCTCATCACATCGAGTATGAGAAGCGCCACAAGAAGGGCGATATCCTCAATCTCTTCTTTGATGAATTTGTTGAGGAGCACCTCATTCAGCCCACATTCATTATGGATCACCCCACAGACATATCTCCCCTTACAAAGATGAAGCCCGAGAATCCCGAATACACCGAGCGTTTCGAGCTTTTCATCACAGGAAGGGAAATGGCGAATGCCTATTCCGAGCTCAATGACCCCATTGACCAGAGAAGAAGATTTGAGGCTCAGGAAGAGATGAAGCGCCTTGGCGACGAGGAAGCCAACAGCATTGATGAGGATTTCCTCCGTGCCCTTGAGATCGGTATGCCTCCCACGGGCGGTATCGGCTTCGGTATCGACAGACTTGTTATGCTCCTCACAAACAGCAGCGCTATACGTGATGTTCTGCTTTTCCCAACGATGAAGTCTCTCGATAAGTAATAAGCACAATGATAATTCAGGCAGTCTCACCGGGGCTGCCTGTTTTTGGGTATATGCATTATGAACAGAAAAGAACTTGAAAAATATATTGCTGAGACCTACAGCGCCGACCCCGAATACCCCTGGGAAAGTTCCCCCGCCTCAGCCGTGTTCCGTCACACTGCAAACAGAAAATGGTTCGCCCTTTTAATGGACATTCCACGGTCAAAGCTCGGTATGCAGCCGAATGATATCGTAAGCATTGTAAATCTGAAATGCGACCCGCTTATGACAGGCTCACTGTGTATGGAAAAGGGCATATTTCCCGCTTACCATATGAACAAAAATCACTGGATAACCGTTGTCCTTGACGGCTCTGTCCCCGATGACACTGTAAAAATGCTCCTTGATATGAGCTTTGATGCCACAAAATCTAAAATCAAAAAGAAAAAGGCATAATACTAATAACCAATTAACCTATAGACAAATCCTCGGCTGAAA
Organism: uncultured Oscillospiraceae bacterium; assembly: GCA_934486875.1. Taxonomy (GTDB): domain Bacteria; phylum Bacillota; class Clostridia; order Oscillospirales; family Ruminococcaceae; genus Huintestinicola. Next base: position 79,738 of record CAKSPU010000001.1, on the reverse strand, counting down.
TAAGCCCATTCTGCGTCAGGTTGCTTTATAAAGCAACACTTCCTTGCCGGGCGCAAAGCCCGCCTGCGGTCGCTTTCCTAGACTGGGCTTATTTCATCTGTCGGCTTTATCTATAGAACAATTGGTTATTAGTATAAAAAAATCTTCCGTCTCCAAACGAAACGGAAGATTTTTTTATGCAGCCTTTGCGTTCTTGTGTTCCCTGTACTTTCTCACGGGGAATGTTGCAAGCCTTTTCATAAGGTATCCCCAATGAGCCATGACCTCCCACGCACCGCATATCTTATCAACAAAAATGATAACAACGGTCTCCTTGTATTTGGGGAGCGCAATGTTCATCGGGAACATATGCTTTTCGATGATATCAGCCTCCACAGGAGTTATCTCGAAATATTTGTTTACGTTTCTGAGAGCTGTTGCGGCGTGAGTCCAGCCGTGCATCTTCTGTCCCTTTTCACGGACATAGTCGTGCCAGTCATAGAGGAACAGGTCGTGGAGAAGTCCTGCCCTTGCTCCCGCTCTTTCATCGAGGGAAAGAAGCTTGCAGATAAGGTAGTTATAATAGGAAACGTTCAGACAATGCTGGAAGCAGGTGGTGTGACCGTGGTGCATATACTGCTTCATCTGCATCACAACTTCACTGTCAAGCAGGTCTGAAACAAGCTCATAGTAGCCGCACTCGCTGCCGGGCACCGAGAGGTCTGTTTTTGAGCCGATGGCGTTCATCATTATGGCATTATCCCTTTCTTTAGTCTGATTTGTATATTCGTTCGTTTTGGAGTTCTGTTTTTATCGGTCTGTTCTTTTTGAACGCACTGTTGTCCGTCCGGAACAGACTATCTTTATTATAACAGCAGTCGTGTAATTTTGCAATAGTTATTATGTACATTTTTCAATAAAAATGTTGGTCAATATTGAAGACGTTTACAGTGAATTTTGATAAATCTGCAAAACAGGGGCAGAATATATTTCAAATCGGTCACAAGGATTACATTTCGGTTACACCGCTTTCGTGTAATTTCTCACCACTTTTCACCACAGACGGACGGTCACGGATAATTATACACAGTGCAAATTTCGCTTAAATTATACGTTTTGATATGTTATTTTCGTCAAAATGCTCAAATATAGGGTGTAATTTTCTTGATTTATTTGTCCTTTAAGTTAGTCTGTAAAGGTTGCAATTTGGTTACAAATAGTGTATAATTAGCATAGTGGTGAATTGAACCCATTTTGTGGTGAAAAGTGGTGAGTTTCAACAAGCTGTTGAATCGGCTGTTGAAATGATGATTTACCAGGACTTTTAAACGAAAGGAATGACGGCAATGCACGCTCCGCTTATGGGAACCTACAACCATACTATGGACGCCAAGGGCAGAATGGCTTTCCCCGGCAGGCTCAGAGAACAGCTCGGCGTGAACTTTGTCATCACTATCGGTCTTGAAGGCTGCCTTTACGTTTATTCCAATGAGGAATGGGAGAATTTCACCGAACAGCTCAGAACTCTTTCGGGTCCTGTGGCAAAGGCGGCTATAAGAAAATATGCCGCAAACGCCATTGTCGCCGAGACCGACAAGCAGGGCAGAATACTTATCCCCCAGAATCTCAGAGACCACGCAGGTCTTGACCACGACATCACCGTTATCGGCAACCTGAACAGAGCCGAGATATGGGACAGCGCAAGATACGAGGAAATGAACTCCAGGTTCTCCGATGAAGAGCTTGCAGAGGCTATCGACTCTCTTGCATTCTGATTTATAAAGGATAATTTTATTTAATATGGAATTTAATCATATACCCGTTATGTTAAATGAGTGCCTTGACGGACTTGACATAAAGCCCGACGGCATTTACATCGACGGCACCTGCGGCGGAGCGGGTCATTCACGGGAGATAGCAAAGCGTCTTGAAACGGGAATGCTTTACGGAATCGACCGTGACCCCGACGCTGTTATGACCGCTTCCGAAAGACTCCGGGGGCTCAGAGCAAAGGTCATAAAGGGCAATTACTCGGATATGAAAGCGCTGCTTGAAGAGCAGGGCGTTGAAAAAGTAAACGGCATACTTCTTGACCTTGGCGTATCATCATATCAGCTTGATACCGCCGAAAGAGGCTTTTCCTATCACTCCGATGCACCTCTTGATATGAGAATGTCAAAGGAGGGCATTTCCGCACGGGATATCGTAAACGAATACTCCCACAGCCAGCTTACAAAAATACTTTACGAATACGGCGAGGAGAAATTTGCTCCGAGGATCGCCGATGCTGTTATACGTCACAGGGAAGAAAAGCCTATTGAAACGACGGGAGAGCTTGCGGATATCGTCCGTGAGGGTGTTCCCGCAAAATTCAGACGTGACAAGAATCCCTGCAAAAAGACCTTTCAGGCAATAAGGATTGCGGTCAACTGCGAATTTGACCACCTGGACAAGGCTCTTGATGAGGGCTTTGAGATGTTAAAGCCCGGCGGACGCTTCTGCATCATCACATTCCACTCCCTTGAGGACAGGATAGTGAAGCAGAGATTTGCAGGCTGGTGCAAGGGCTGCACCTGTCCCCCCGATTTCCCCGTATGCGTATGCGGGAACAAGCCCAAAGGAAAGCTTGTGAGCAGAAAGCCCGCAGAAGCTTCGGAGGAGGAGCTTGAAGCCAATCCCAGAAGCCGCAGCGCAAAGCTCAGGATAATCGAAAAGCTATAATTTTTTAAACGTTTAAAGGAAAGGAAGGATCACTTATGGCAGACAGAAATTCAAACCTCGCCTATGACCTTTCAAGATATGAAAATTACGAGGAAAGGGCTAATCAGCGCCGAAATAATATCAAGAGCCGCAGCGCCGCAGCCGCAAAGCCCAAGCCCGTCATTGCAACACCTATGCTGGTGCTCCTTATTATTATGGCAGGCGCTATGCTCTCATTCTGCATAACATCAAAGGCAAATATCGCCGCTGTTCACGCAGCTATCGTTGATGAGGAATCAACAGTACGTGCGCTGGAGCAGGAAAATGTAAGTATGGTTACAAGACTTGAGCAGAAAAGCTCTCAGAAGGTAGTTGAGGACTATGCCGAGAATGTTCTCGGAATGCAGAAGCTTGACAACGCTCAGGTGGAATATGTTAGCCTTGAAAGCGGAAACAAGGTAGAGATACCCGACAAGGACACAGGCATCATCAAAAAGATAAAGACCGCTTTTGACAGCTTTGTGGAATACCTTAAGGGTTAAGGAAATATGATATAATAGCTCTGACGCATGACCGCTTCTGTGCAAACGGATCATGCGTTCTTGCACTTATAATATAAATTACAAAAATCATCAAACGCCGACGGGGCAGTACAAATAGGGGAAACAAGGAGGAAAATATCTTGCCTGCAAAAAAGCCTGTAAAACAATCCTATCAGCCCACAAGATCAATGCGCAGACGGCTCGGCGTGGTATCCCTGCTCACTCTGGCAGGCTCGGGCATCCTGTTTATCAATCTCTTCCACACATCAGTCACCCAGCACGACAAGTATGCCGCTATGGCAAATGACAGCCAGTTCAAAAGCACCACGGTGGAGGCAAACAGGGGAAGCATATACGATTCAAACGGCAAGATCCTTGCCCAGTCCGCCACTGTTTACAATGTCATCGTAAATCCCTCAGCCATTACGGGGCTTAATGAGGAAAAATATCCTGCGGAGAAAAAGGATAAGATGATAAAGGACACCGCCCGCATAATAAGCGATGTTCTGGGAGTTGACCGGGAGAAAATAATCAGCATTTTCACAAGCGAGGACACCAGGAACAAGCAGTACAGCAAGGTTGCGTCCAAAGTGGAAAAGGACAAGGTAAGCGAGCTGAACACTCAGGCGGCTGATGCTGACCTGCCCACAAACCTCCTCAGCACCGAGGAGGACACCAAGAGATATTATCCCCAGGGAGATATGGCGGCGGCTGTCATCGGCTTCACAAACTACGAGGGCGACGGAATTTACGGTATCGAAGCCTATTACAATGATTACCTTGCAGGCGTTGACGGCAAGATAATCTCCGCAAATGACGCTCAGGGCAACGAAATGCCCTACAAGAACGATAAGATATATGCCGCCAAGGACGGAAATTCCCTGTATCTCACCATTGACTCCACCCTCCAGTATTACTGCGAGCGTGAGCTTGCAAAGTGCGTTGAGCAGAACAATGTTGACAACCGTGCCTGCGCAATTATGATGAACGCAAAAACGGGCGAGATACTTGCTATGGCGACCTCCCCCGGCTTTGACTTAAACGACAGGGGCGAAATTTACTCCGCCAAGGACAGAGCCGTTCTCTCCGCTCTTCAGGAGGAGGGGGACGAGGAAGCGTACAACGAAAAATATGCGGAGCTTCGTGAAAAGCAGTGGAAAAACAAGGCTATCACCGAGCTTTATGAGCCGGGCTCAGTTTTCAAGGTAGTAACAGGTTCCTCCGCCCTTGAAGAAAAGGCAATTGACCTTAACTCCACATTCACCTGCAACGGCGTTATGACCGTTGCCGACTGGGATATCCACTGCTGGACAAGAGGTGCCCACGGAACTCAGGATTTCACCACCGCTATGACCAATTCCTGCAACCCCGCATTCATTCAGATAGGTCAGCGCCTCGGCATTGAGAAATTCTGCCAATATTTCAAGGCATACGGCTTTACCGAGCCTACGGGCATCGACCTCCCAGGCGAATCCGCAGGTCTTTACGTAAAAGAAGAGGATATGGGCATAGTTGAGCTTGCATCAAGCTCCTTCGGTCAGTCAAACACCGTTACGCCCATTCAGATGATAACAGCATACGCCGCTGTTGTAAACGGCGGATATCTCCTACAGCCCCACGTTGTGAGCAAGATAGTGGACAACAACGGAAATATCATTGAAACCAAGGAAACGACTGTCCGCAGACAGGTCATCTCGGAAGAGACCTCCGCAATGATGAGACAGGTGCTTGAAAGCGTTGTTAACAACAACGGCGGTTCAAACGCTTACATAAAGGGCTACCGCATCGGCGGAAAGTCGGGTACATCTCAGAAGCTCCAGAAAAACAAGGAGCTGGGCGTTGACAACCTTTACGTCGGTTCATACGTGGGCTTTGCTCCCGCCGATGACCCCGAGATAATTATGCTTTGTATGGTAGATGAGCCTCAGGGACGTGACCACAACGGCTCTCAGATATATTACGGAAGCCTTGTTGCCGCTCCCGTTGTATCCGCAGTTTTCAAGGACGCTCTCCCCTATCTCGGCTACTATCCCGAATACACTGAGGAGGAGCTTGCCGCTCTGGACGTTACTGTTCCCAGCGTTGAGGGTCAGACCGTTGAAGCCGCAAAGACTACCCTTGAAAATCTCGAGCTCCGCTATTATGTTGTGGGCGAGGGCGATACAGTTGTGGCTCAGGTGCCCTCCCGTTCCTCCTCTATCCCCCACAACGGCAAGGTAGTGCTTTACACCGAGGAAAATTACGAGACGGAATACACCACCGTACCCAATGTGCTTGGTCACACGGTATCGGAAGTGAATGAACTCCTCACATCTGCCAATATTAACTTCAAGGCGGGCGACGGTGCCACCGAGCACGCAGGCGCTGTGGCATATCAGCAGAATTACCTGGAGGGCACTATAGTCCCTGTGGGTACTGTTGTTGAAGTATCATTCCGTGTCAAGAGCGAAGGCTAATTCATCGTCAGAAAGAACGGTATTATTATGGGTATGATAACAAAACGGCTCTCAGAGCTTTTAAAGGACGCAGGCAAGTCGGCTGAATACAGATACAAGGGCAAAGACTGCCTTGTCACGGGCATTACCGATGACACGAGAAAGGTCAGAGAGGGCAATGTATTTATCTGCGTCAAGGGCGCAAGATTTGACGGTCACGATGCGGCAAAGGATATGCTGGACAAGGGCGCTGCGGCTGTGGTGTGCGAAAGGGATCTCGGTCTCGGCGCAAAGCAGATAATCGTTTCCGATTCAAAGAAATTCTACGGTCTTATGGTGGCAAAGTGGTTCGACCACCCCGAAAACGAGCTTATACTTGTGGGTATAACGGGCACAAACGGCAAGACCACTATGGCGACTATGATACACCACATAATCACCTGTGCGGGAGGAAAAGCAGGTCTTATCGGCACTGCGGGAACTCTCTGCGGAAATGAGCCTCTGGAAAGAGATGATTCCACCCCCACCACCCCAAAGGTATCCGAGCTTTACGAAATTTTCCGCACAATGGCGGATAAGGGCTGCAAATACTGCGTTATGGAGGTCTCTTCCTTTGCACTGGAGCAGAACAGGATAGGTCCTGCGGTATATACCTGTGCGGTTTTCACAAATCTTACGGAAGATCATCTTGACTACCATATCACAATGGAAAACTACTACAACGCCAAGAAAAAGCTTTTCACCGATCACTGCAAAATTGCTTTTGTCAACACTGAGGACGATTACGGTGCAAGGCTTTACAGGGAAATTTCCTGCCCCAAGTATTCCTACGGCATAAAGGGCGGAACTTCAGTTTATGCAAGCTACATCAAATACAGCGACGGCGCAAACCATTTCTGGTTCTGCATTCCCGGCAAGAGCTTTCCCTTCAGCCTTAAGATGATGGGCGGATACAACGTTTCAAACGCTGTAGCGGCAATTGCTGTGTGCTCTAAGCTCAATGTGCCTATGAGCGTTATAACCGAGGCTGTCAATTCCTTTAACGGCGTTAGGGGAAGATGCGAAAATATCCCCACGGGCAGGGATTTCTACATTGTCTGCGACTATGCCCATTCTCCCGATGCACTTGAAAATATGCTCCCCTCTATCAAGGCAAACACCGAGGGCAGGCTTATCTGCCTTTTCGGCTGCGGCGGCGACCGTGACAGGACAAAGCGCCCTCTTATGGCAAAGGCTGCGGCAAAATATGCGGATCATCTTATAATCACCTCCGATAATCCCCGAAATGAAGATCCCGATGCGATCATCGACGAGATAATCACGGGTCTTGACGGCAGCACAACACCCTATGAGCGGATAACCGACAGAAAATCCGCTATCTTCCACGCTGTGAAAATTGCTAAAAAGGGCGATGTCATCGTTCTTGCAGGCAAGGGTCACGAGGATTATCAGGTCTTAAAGGACAACGTTCATATCCATTTTGATGAACGTGAGATATGCGCCGAGGCTCTTGAAGCTCTGAACAAGGGCGACACAGCCGAGACCGCCTCACTTTGCAGCGGTATGAGCATTGATGAGATATGCGAAGCCTGCGGCGGAAAGAAGTATCACATTCCCACAGGCTCAAGGTTCATAAACGCCGAAAGAATAAGCAGCGACACAAGAACTATCACCCCCGGCAGCATTTTCATCGCTTTCAAGGGCGACCGCTTTGACGGACACGATTTCGTTCACGACGCTGTTGTAAAGGGCGCTGTGGCGGCTGTTACGGAATATCCCGTAGGCGATGAGCCCTGCATAGTTGTGGAGAGCACCAACCGTGCTATCCTTGACATTGCGGCGCACTACAGAAGAAAATTCACTCCGAAGCTCGTTGGAATAACAGGCAGCGTGGGCAAGACCACCACCAAGGAAATGACAGCCCTTGCCCTTTCCTCCAAGTATGACACCCTCAAGACCGAGGGCAACCGCAATAATGAGATAGGTATGCCCTTTACTCTCTTAAAGCTCTCTCCGCAGCACAAGGCGGCTGTTATCGAAATGGGTATGTCCCACTTCGGGGAGATCGAGAGACTTTCAAAGACCTGCCGCCCGACCATTGCGGTAATAACAAACATCGGCTGGTCTCACGCAGAAAATCTCGGCTCGCAGGAGGGCATACTCAAAGCAAAGCTTGAAATACTCATTGGCGCAGAGCCAACAGCTCCCCTTATCATAAACGGCGATGACCCGCTGCTTTATCCTCTCACGGAAAAGATAACCGACAGGGAGGTCATTTCCGTAGGTGCTAAAAATAAAAGCTGCACCTATACTGCCGAAAATATCATTTCCGAGACCGACAAAGTTTCGTTTGACATCGCAAAGGGCGGAGAGATCATCGACAGGATAGTTCTCCCCTGCCCCGGGATACACCACGTTACCGATGCGCTCATTGCATATGCTGCGGCGGTAAAGGCAGGCTGCGACGGAACTGCGGTTTGCAGAAAGCTCGAAAGCTTCCGCCTTGACGGCTTAAGGCAGCACATTGAGCACAGAAAGGGTCAGACCCTTATCATCGACTGCTACAATGCCGCTCCCAACTCTATGATGGCTGCGATAGATGTACTCTGCGACACCAAGCCCGCTTCGGGAGGCAAGAGAGTTGCCGTTCTCGGAGATATGCTGGAGCTTGGAACGCTTTCGCCCGAGCTTCATCAAAGAGTGGGCGAATATGCCGCCGAAAAGGGCATCGACCTGCTTGTATGCTACGGAAACTATGCACGGTACATCGCAAAGGGCGCAGAAGCGCTGGGCGTTCCCTGCTGCTATTCTGCCGACAAGGACACGATACTGAACTTCCTCAGCTTTAAGCTCAGTGAAGGTGACGCTGTTCTTTACAAGGCAAGCCGTGGTATCCATATGGAAGAGATAATCGAGGGCTGTTACGGAAAATAACCGCTGCCCTTTTCCGACATTTTTTAAAACAAAAGCTATGCTATAATAATTTTTAGGAGATAATCAAAATGCCTTTCTGGATAAACATTCTTGCGGCTGTTATCGCATTTGCCGCCGCCTCCCTTTCGGGACTGTACCTTATCCCCCTGCTCAAAAAAATACATTTCGGTCAGACCATTTATGAAAAAGGTCCCGCCTGGCACAAGAGCAAGAACGGCACCCCCATTATGGGCGGCTTTATGTTCATTTTCGGAACGATCCTTGCCTGTGCGGTATGCTACATCATCTACAGATGCACCGTCACCGATATGACCGCCGCTCCCGACAATCCGGGACTTTACAAGCTTATCGCAGGGCTTGTTTTTGCCCTCCTCAACTGCGTCATCGGCTTCATTGACGATTACATCAAGGCGGTCAAAAAGCAGAATCTCGGACTTAAAGCAAAGCAGAAAATGGCTATGCAGCTTGTGGTAACATCTGCATTCCTTGCAGTGCTCTATCTCCTGGGGGACACCTCCACGGAAATAATCCTTCCCTTTGCAGGCGCTGTGAACTTCGGCATTTTCTATTATCCCATAATGGTGCTCTACCTCATTTTCCTTACAAATGCGGTGAACCTCACCGACGGCGTTGACGGTCTCTGCGGAACTGTAACGGCTGTTTTCGCCATCTGCTGGCTGGCAATATACTCCGCTATGGGTATGAACGAATATTCCATATTCGCCGCTGCCCTTGCGGGAGGCTGTATGGGCTTCCTCGTATGGAACCTGAACCCCGCAAAGGTATTTATGGGCGACACAGGCTCTATGTTTCTCGGCGGCTGCGTCTGCGCAATGGGCTTTATCACTCATCAGCACCTGCTCCTTGCCCTTATGGCGATCGTTTATATCTGCGAAGCCCTTTCCGTTGTGCTCCAGGTAATAAGCTTCAAGACCACAGGCAAGCGTATCTTCAAAATGTCCCCCATTCATCATCATTTTGAGATGTGCGGCTTCTCCGAATACAAGATAGTGATCACATTCTCCGCAGTGGGACTTATCTGCGGAATACTCGGAAATGTTCTTTTTAACGTGTACTTAAAATAATCAGATATCATTAATATAAAAGGAAAGGAGTACGGAAAATGCCCGAAAAAAGCAAGAAGAAAAAACGTGCCGACAAAAAAGCATTTCTCCCCAACAACAAAGCTTTTTTCAAGGGACTTATGCCTAAATCGGATTATCTGGGCAAAATACGCATCGGCGAGATCGACATTCCCTTTATGATAATAATTCTCGTATTGCTGGTTTTCGGCGTTATAATGATGTACTCCGCAAGCTATGCCTGGGCGATAAAGGACAACGTTGCCCCCGATTACTACTTCAAGCATCAGCTCGCAATGGCAGTCGCAGGACTTGCCATAATGATGGTCATTGCAAGCAAGCGGTTTGATTACCACATTCTGAGAAACCCCACTATAAATCTTGGCTTTTTCGTTCTCTGCGTGATACTGATGCTTATAGTGCATATCCCGGGAGTGGGTCTTTCAACAGCCGAGGCGAACCGCTGGATAAACCTGAGAGTTTTCAGCTTCCAGCCCTCTGAGCTTATGAAGCTCGCACTTATTATGCTCTATGCAAATATGATGTCCGCAAACCACAGCAAGATGAACTCGCTGAAATACGGAGTTATGCCGTATCTCGGCATTCTCGTCCTCGTTGCGGGACTTACCCTTGCACAGAGACATCTTTCAGCCACTATCATCATCTGTGCCATAGCCATTGCTATGCTTTTCCTCGGCGGCTGCAACCTGAAATACTTCGTGCCTATGTGCATAGCGGGTCTTGCGGGCTTTGCATTATTGGTGTTCATTCTTTATCAGTCAGGCAAATTCGACTACATCAACGAAAGAATCATCAGCTGGCTCTTCACCTTTGAGCCCGAAAACAAGCAGATAGCCTGGCAGACGAGAAATTCCCTTATCGCCATAGGCTCGGGAAATGTTTTCGGACTGGGGCTCGGAAATTCGAGGCAGAAGTTCTTATACCTCCCCGAGTCGAAAAACGACTTCGTGTTCTCGATCGTATGCGAAGAGCTGGGCTTTTTCGGTGCGGCTGTTGTGATAATCCTCTTCCTGCTCCTGATTTTCAGAGGCTTCTCGATAGCAGGAAATGCCCCCGACAAATTCGGTATGCTCCTTGCTTCGGGACTTGTCATTCAGGTAGGTCTCCAGGCAATGCTCAATATTGCCGTTGTTACAAACACCATTCCCAACACGGGAATATCCCTGCCATTTTTCAGCTACGGCGGCTCGGCGCTCATAATGCAGCTGGCGCAGATGGGAATAGTGCTGAATATTTCACGTCAGTCTATCCCCTCAAAGGAGCGCCCCGATGCGGACGACGCTGCGGCAGAGCTTGAAAGACAGCAGGTTGCGGAAGCGAAAAGGACTCTCGGCGCAAATGCAAAGGTGCGCCGTGTAAACAAGGGCGGCAGATAAGCCGTCAACAGGAAAGGACTGTATTTTCCCGATGAAGGTACTTCTTGCAGGCGGAGGAACAGCAGGTCACATAAACCCTGCCCTCGCCATAATCTCGATAATAAAAGACCACTGCCCCGATGCGGAGTTTCTCTATGCAGGCACTCCGAACGGTATGGAGTCAAGGCTGGTGCCAAAGGAGAACATTCCCTTTGCGCCGATAAAGGTGAGCGGATTTCAGAGAAAGCTTACCCCCAAAAACATTGTGCGCAATGTCAAGGCTGCCGCATATCTCACCACCGCAGGTCATACCGCTAAAAAGATAATCAAGGGCTTTGAGCCTGACATCGTTATCGGAACAGGCGGATATGTAAGCGGGCCTATCGTTCTTGAAGCCGCAAAAATGGGCATTCCCACCGCCATTCACGAGCAGAACGCATACCCCGGTGTAACCACAAGGATACTTTCCAAAAAGGTGAATAAGGTAATGCTCACAATGGAGGAAGCCGCTGAATATTTCGACAAAAGCGTTGAATATGTCAAAACAGGTCTCCCTGTAAGAAAGGGCTTTGACGGCTCTCTCAGCAGAGCGGAAGCCAAAAAGCAGCTTGGTCTTGACGAAAATGCGGTATGCATATTTTCCTGGGGCGGAAGCCTCGGCGCAGGTGCAATAAACGATTCCGCCATTGCACTTATGAAGTGGGAAAAGGAATCGGGGGCAAACATCACCCATATCCACAGCTACGGAAAAATGGGTCACGATACCTTTGAAAAGCGCCTTGCGGAGCTGGGTATATATCCCGACAATGACCCCGCTCTTATCGTCAGGGAATACATATACAATATGGACGTGTGTACAGCCGCAGCAGACCTTATCATCTGCCGCAGCGGAGCTTCCGCAATAAGCGAGCTTGAAGCTATGGGCAGAGCATCAGTCCTTATCCCCTCCCCCGTGGTTGCGGGAAATCACCAGTATCACAACGCAATGGTGCTTGGAAAAGCAGGCGCTGCCGTTGTTATCGAGCAGAAAGACCTTACCGATGAGCTTATCATCAAAAAGGTGAGCGAGCTTACCGCTGACCCCAAGACACTGAGTGACCTGTCAAGAAAGGCTCACGAGCAATGCATCACCGACACCCCCGACAGGATATGGAGCGTTATTTCCGAGCTTACAGCAAAGTGATATCATAATCACCAACCGAAAATATCCGCATATTATAGCTTTATAGAACAACTATAACGCTGTAAAGGAGAATCGGATATGCAGAAGCTGGTGATCGAGGGTGGAACGCCCCTTTTCGGGGAGATAATTACCCAAGGAGCGAAAAATGCGGTGCTGCCCGTCCTTGCCGCCTGCGTACTCTGCGAGGGAACGGTACATCTGAAAAACTGTCCCTGCATTTCCGACAGATACGCTTCGGCTCGGATACTTTCGGCTCTGGGCGCTAAGGTAAAGGCTGAGGGAAACAGCCTGACCGCCGACTGCACGGCTCTTTCCTCCGATGAGATAAGCTGTGAGCTTATGAGAGCTATGCGCTCATCGATCATATTTATGGGTGCGCTGCTTGGCAGAACGGGAAAATGCACTCTGTGCTACCCCGGAGGCTGCAACTTAGGTCCCCGTCCCATTGATATGCACATTTCCGCTATGAGGAAAATGGGGGGCATAATTTCCGATGAACACGGAGTTATAAGCTGCTCCGCTCCCGACGGGCTGAAAGGGTGCAGGCATTCACTGTCATTTCCCTCTGTGGGGGCAACGGAAAATATTATGCTTGCGGCTGTCTGCGCCGATGGTGAAACTGTTATATCAAACGCTGCAAGAGAGCCTGAAATATGCTGTCTTGCAGATTTTCTCAGAGCCTGCGGCGCTAAAATAAGCGGCGACGGCGGCGGACGCATTGCCATTGAGGGCGTAAAAAAGCTTACCGCCCCTGATGACCCATTTGAGATAATACCCGACAGGATAGCTGCTGCCACCTATCTTTCCTGTGCTGCCTGCGCAGGGGGAGAGCTGCTCATAAGGGACTGTGCCCCCGCTCATCTTGAAGCGGTGCTGCCCGTTTTTGAACAGGCAGGGTGCAGGCTAAAGGTTTTCGGCAGCAACATTTACATATACCGAAAGGGCAGACTGAGCTCTGCGGACACCATACGGACAATGGTATATCCGGGCTTCCCCACCGATGCACAGGCTATTCTTATGGCACCCTTATGCACGGCGGAGGGAACCACCGTTTTTGTTGAAAACATTTTTGAAAACAGATACCGTCACACCGATGCTCTTTGCAGAATGGGCGCTGATATCAGAGCAGAGGGCAGGGTGGCTGTGGTAACAGGCGTGCCGCAGCTTTACGGCACAGTGGCGGAGGCTCCCGACCTGAGAGGCGGTGCGGCGCTTGTGTGCGCAGCTCTCGGAGCTGAGGGCATATCTGAGATATCGGGCGTGAATTACATCGACCGAGGCTATGAGGAAATTGAACGGGTGCTGACCGCTGCGGGCGCAAAAATACGCCGTGAAGCGGAAAAGCTGCCATAATACTAATATCCGAAAGGAAGTATAAAGCTTGAGCTACACTCGCAAGAAAAAGAAAAATAACAGTGCAACAGGCATACTTGTCTTTTTATTTGCGGCAGCGGTGTTCCTGCTGCTGTCCACCACCGTTTTTTTCAACGTTGAGCACATCACCGTTTCGGGTGCTTCAAACTACACTGCCGACGAGATAATCGAGGCAAGCGGCATCACGGCGGGAGATAATCTCGTCCGCACATCTACCGACAAATGCGCTTCACAGATAGAAAGCCGCCTTGTATACATAGAAAACGCCAAGGTCACAAGGTCATTTCCAAGCACTCTTGTGATAAATGTTGAAGCCAGTGTTCCCGCTGCAAATTTCGTATGCGATGACTACATACTGCTCATCAGCGGCGGCGGAAAGGTACTCGACAAGATACAGGAGGAAAAAGCGGGACTGATTGATTTCACAGGCACTGACCCTATGCCCGATCTTATCCCCGGAGCGATGTTCCAATCTGTTGATGAGCACAAGGACAATGCCGTTAAAAAGCTTATGGAATTTTTCGCAGCAAACGGCTCGGATAACATCACCCTTGTTGACGTGACCGACCGCTCGGAGATAAGCTATACATATGACGGAAGAATAACCGTGAAGATAGGCTCAATAAACGATCTTGAATACAAGATGAAATTCTCCGAGGAAATAATAAGGACCAAGATCGGTGAAAAGACCGAGGGCGTTCTCACTATCCTTTCGGATTCCTCGGGAGCTTCCTTCCTTGACAAGGAGAGCCTTGAAAACAACGCAAGGATCTACGGGGAAAATATGGAGCTGAGAAATGCTGAGGAGACCACGACGGACGAAAGCTCCACCGAAACTTCTGCCGAGTCATCTGCCTCTTCCGTTCAGTCAATGGAATAAAATTCATATCATATTGTGAGATGTGAGCAAAACGGAGTGCTGTTTATCAATTTTTTGTGCAAGACTGATTTTTTTGAGAAAATCACTTGAAATCACTCCGTGTTTGTGATACAATATAAATTGTATAATAGTTTGATAATCTGCATTTACATATATAGTTACAGGAGGAAGTAAAATGGCGATCGTAGTTGATACCGAGAAAAATACCTATGATGAGGTAATAAAGGTAGTCGGCGTAGGCGGAGGCGGCGGAAACGCCGTTAACCGAATGGTTGACGAAGGAATAAAGGGAGTTGAGTACATCACTGTCAACACTGATGCAAGAGCACTCAATTCTTCAAAGGCTGCCACTAAGGTACAGATAGGCGTTAAGCTTACAAACGGCAAGGGCGCAGGTGCAAAGCCCGAGGTGGGTGCAAGCAGCGCAGAGGAGAACAGAGACGAGATCAAAGCCGCTCTTAACGGCTCCGATATGGTATTCATCGCAGCAGGTATGGGCGGCGGAACAGGTACGGGTGCAGCTCCTATCGTTGCGGAAATCGCTCAGGAGCTTGGTATCCTCACAGTTGCCGTTGTTACAAAGCCCTTTGAATTCGAGCAGAAAGCCAAGATGCGTCAGGCTGAAGCAGGCATCGCAGAGCTCAAAAAGCACGTTGACTCCCTTATCGTTATCCCCAACGAGCGTCTCCTCCAGAGCTCCGAAAAAGAGCTTACTATGAGAGAGTCCTTCGCTCTTGCGGATAATATCCTTAAGGTGGGCGTTAAGTCCATTGCAGAGCTCATCACTGTTGAGGGCGACATCAACCTCGACTTTGCCGATGTAAAGACCACTATGAAGGACGCAGGCTATGCTCATATGGCTATCGGTCACGGCTCAGGCAAGGATAAGGCTGCCGAGGCTGCCAAGCAGGTCATCTCCAGTCCTCTCCTCGAGACCTCTATTTCCGGTGCAACACGTCTCCTTGTTAACATCGTTATGAGCGAGGACGCTCTTGCAAGCGACATCAACACAGCTACAAGACTTATTTCCGAGGCTGCCGATCCCGATGTAAATATGATCTTCGGTACTTCCTTCGACGAGAATATGAAGGACGAGATCAACATTACCGTTATCGCTTCCGCTTTCAATGATGACATTGATGCTGAAAAGCCCGAGGAAGAAGCTCCCGCAGAGGCTGCTCCCAATGTGGAAAAGATCCCCTCCGCTTCAGCTGCCGCTCCTGCAAAGAAAACCTCCATTGACGAGGATTACAGCGAATTTTTCAATATGATAAACAAGAGATAACATATAGCTTATATACAGACGGTCAGCCTATCTTGGCTGACCGTTTTTATACTAATAACCAATTGTTCTATAGATAAAGCCGACAGATGAAATAAGTCCAGTCTAGGAAAGCGACCGCAGGCGGGCTTTGCGCCCTCCAAAGGAGCTTGACGCAGACTGGGCTTATTTCAGCCGAGGATTTGTCTATAGGTTAATTGGTTATTAGTATTATTTCTTGCCCGCTATAAGCGAGCGAAGCAGGCTTGCGTGTATCATTTCATCAAGTGCAATTCTTGTGAGCACTGCGAATACAAATCTGTCTCCCGAACGCCTTGCAAGGGATATGTACGTGGAATAGGCTTTCTGCTCACCGTTCAGGTCATAGATAAGTGCGCTTTGAAGCTCCCGTGTGTAGTTTACCGATGAACCGCTCCAGTAAACAGGTTCTCCCCCCGAATACCAGCCGTAAACAGGGTCAGAACCCAGTTTGTGTACAAGCTCCTCTATCATCAGCAGATGATGCATCTCCACCTTTGCAAGCCGCAGAAATATTTCCGATATCTCAGGATAGCTTTCCTTAAAAACAACGCTCTGATAAACATACTCCGATATAGTGCCAAACTCCCCGCTGTTTCCGCCCACAGCCGTACACAGCAGCTCTCCGAACTGCTTATTTTCCCCCGACACACGCACCTCGGGATATGGTGAGCTGTCGGCAACGATAATATTACCCATAAAAAACCTCCGCATAAAATCATCTGTACAGATAATTTTATGCGGAGATAATCGTTTTTATAACCCAAATGTTATGCTTCCTCGCCGGGGAAACGGACTGTGCCGCCTGTAAGAGCCTCTTCCTCACCCTTTTCGTTCTTCACAAGAAGCTTACCGAAGCTGTCAATGCCTGTGCAAAGAACAGTTCTGGAGGTATCGCCCTGAGTTACCACGATAGTCTTGCCGATGAGGATAGACCGTCTGCGGTACTCCTCGATGAAATCCTGAGATGTAATGGTGTTCAGCCGTCTTTCAAGGCAGTTGAGCACTTCTGCGATAAGCTGGCTGCGGTTAACACCAGAGCCTGTTTCCGCACGGATACTTGTGGCGATATTTTCGATTTCCTTGGGGAAAAGTGTGTTGGAAACGTTGATGCCGATTCCGATAACGGCGTATTCAAGACCGCCCTGTTCAACATCGATAGCTGCTTCGGTAAGGATACCGCAGAGCTTCTTGCCGTTGGCGTAGATGTCATTCACCCACTTGATCCCGCATTCAAGACCGCTCACCTTTTCAATAGCCTCAGCCACTGCCACAGCAGCGCAGGAGGTGATCGTGAGAGCATATTCAACGGAGAGCTTCGGACGAATGATAACGCTTACATACACGCCCTGATTGTTGGGGGAATGGAACTTCTTGCCCTGTCTGCCTCTGCCGTCGGTCTGCTGTTCGGCAATAACGCAGTGACCGTGAACTGCACCCAGCTGAGCAAGACTTTTTGCAAAGCTGTTTGTGGAATCTATAGATTTGAAGATGTCCATTTTTCTGCCCAGAAACTCGGTCTCCAGGAAAGAAATAATGGAGGGTTCGTTCAGAATATCGTTATCGGAGGTAAGGCAATATCCCCTGTTGGTAACAGCGGAAATGGTATAGCCCTCTTCTCTGAGCTGCTTTACAGCCTTCCAGACAGCACTGCGGGTCATTCCGAGAGATGCGGCTATTTTATTTCCTGAAACGCTTCTGCCCCTGTTCTCTTCAAGAATTTCAAGGACTTTATCCTTTAATGCCATAATTTTCATCCTTCCTCACAGATGCATATACAATTTATCAACATTTTAATGATAATTAATATGCCATAATAAAATATTACCACATTTGACAGCGAATGTCAAGGATTTATAATGTTTTCTTTATGAATTACATTTGAAAATGTTGAATTATTCTCCGATATTTTTTGTAAATCTGCCTAAAAATGTAACATCGTTATCATTCATATCATATGATAAAGGAGATACAGTCGCTGTGGTGTGACTGAAAGTGTGACCTGATTTCAACAAGGAGACCATAATGGAACTGTTACTCATCGGAGCCGCAACATCGGCGGATATCTTTGCGGCAGCTGTGGGGATAAGTGCGGGGAAGATAAAATTCCCCGCCGTATCTGCCCTTGCTGCGGCATTTTCGGGAGCAGCCGTACTGTGGCTGTCGGCATTTTTATCGGAAGCCGTTGACAGGATACTGCCGCTGGAGCAGTGCATATACATTCCGAAGCTCATTTTGTTTACAATTGGTCTGTACTCGATTTTCGGAGAATACATCAAAAAGGAGCTGCCGAAAAGGCCCGTCCTGAAAAGATGTACGTTTCATTACACAGAAGTTATGAATGATCCGTCGATCTCCGATTCCGACAATTCCAAAAGCATTTCCGTGGCGGAAGCTGTGGTTATGGGCATAGCTTTGTCGGCGGACTCGGTTTTTATGGGCATAAGCGCAGGTATTGCAGGCATTTCCCCCGCAATGATATTCCTCTGCTCCCTGCTTTTCGGAACAGCCGCTATCGCCGCAGGAACATTTATCGGCAGATATCTTGCATCAAAGCTGAGCTTTTTGTCATCACTGCCCGTAGGCGGGATAATACTTATCCTGCTTGCTCTGATAATATAAGCATTATGGCTGTACATAAAAAGAGCCGCCGCATTTCTGCGGCGACCCTTCAATAATTACTTTTAGAAATCGAAAACGTCGATAACGGTCATATCGGCAAGTGAAACGGAAACCATTCTTCCGCTGCCGATGATGTAAAGGACTCCGTCGGTAACAACAGCCCTGTCAAATCGGTAGCTGTTGTCAAGGTCGTTGTACTCGAAAACGCCCTTTTCAGTAAATCCGTCCCGAGTGCAGCCAAAGACGTAATACTGATTTTTAACGCCGAACTCAGTTGCTGCCGATACGGGAACACCTATGATGCCGTTTTCGGTATCAATGAGCATTGCCTTTTTATCGGTAAGTGCGGGAGATGTTACCCCCTGCATCTGAGCGAAGCTTATCTCGCTGAGCTTAACTCCGTCGCCCGAGCCGTAAAGCTCAAGCTTAAGGCTGTTTTCAGACGATGTAATGCCGACCATAAGGTCATCACCGAAGCTGTTCACATACGCAGCCATAAAGCCTGCGGTATTGTCAGCGGGTTCGGTGCTTTTATCGAGGTCTACAACCAGCGACGGCTCTGTTTCGCCGTTTTCAAATATGCTTGCATAACTGCCGTCAAACTTCACAGCCCCTGCAATAACTCCGGGAAGAAGTCCCTCAGACTCGGAAATAATTCCGAGAGAGCTGTCCAGAGTGTAGATATTCGTGGTCATCATACCGTTTTCATTGTACGCACGGCAGGCTATCCTGAACTTTCCGTCAGCCTCTTTCATACTGTAGCGGCTTACAAGCTCGCCGTCAACAGAACCGCTCGCCTTATAGACAAGCCCGTTTTCGGAAATATCAAAGGAAGTGACGGAGGTATAAACAGCGCCATCCTTTGTTCCCGATGATGCAACGTAAAGGGAATCCTCCGAGCAGTACGCATCGGCACTGCTGCCGAGCACAGCCTTCACCGTAACATTTACAGGATCGCTGCATTTAACTGCGGAAATAACGGTATAATCGGTATTGTTTGCTCCCGGAGGAACGATAATGTCCTCAGCGGCAACATATTTTTTCTCACCCTCGATATAGTAGGAGGGAACATAGCTTTCCAGATCGGCGGTCTCATCAAGGGGCGCTGCACGATAATCGGAATAGCCTGTTACAAGGTAAAGGATACCCGAATCATCAATGCGGGCGGAGGTGTAAACGCCGCTCTGTTTATATGACTTCAGACGAACGGGAGCACCGTCGGATATATCAAATATATCCACGCAAACGCTTGTATGCTCCGAGCTGTCCTTGGGATCGGAAGCTGTATGCTCACCCACAAGCACCAGAGAATTTCCGCTTATATACATTTCAAAAGGCGGATCTTCCTCGGTTATCTCGGCGACAACGGCCATATCCTGCTTGGAAACTGCATAAAGCGTTCCGCCGCAGATGTAGTAGATACATTTATCATTGCTCTTGACGATATCAGCATCGGAAAAATCCGATCTCACAGCTTCTATGGTCTCCTGCGCTTTTTCTGTTTCTGTTGCAGGAACGGCTTCTGTGATAGCAGGGGTTGTCTCGGTGGTCTCGGATATACCCGTTTCGGAGTTTGCAGTATCCTCATCGGTGATTATCTCAACGCCGTCGCCGTTTTCGGCACCCTTTGCAGCTTCGTCCGAACCGTTAAGGTAAATGCCTGTATAGATGTTGTACAGCTCGTCATAGGACTGCACCTGTACAGCTTCGTATTCCTTCTGGCTTTCAATTTCCGCAGGCTTTGCATTTTCCTCACGGAATGCAGTAAATCCCGCAGCCAGAGCCACGCACGCCGCAGCGGCAGCCAGCGTTCTCATAATAACGGTACGCTTTGCGCTCTTTGCGGTTATCTTAACGGAGCTTTCCTCAGGAACAGCATCTGTATTTATTTCCTGCTTTCCTGCCTTTCTGAGCATAGCCTCAATGTTATAAGGCATAAGCTCTTCGGGGACCTCGATATTGTCGAGAGCCTTTTTAAGCTCGCTGTCAAAGCTCATACTTCCGACCTCCTTTCTTTGAAGATAATTTCTAAGTTATAAGCTGTTTCAGCTTTGATTTAGCCCGTGCCACCTTTGAACGGACGGTGTTTGCATTTGTTCCGAACATTCTGGCGATCTCTTCGCTTTTGTAGCCTGAAACCACGCTTAATGACAACACCATACGCTCCTCAGCACTGAGCTGCCTGAATCCTTCCATAACATTCATACTGTCAATATTTATTTCTCCGGCAGTATCGGTTATATCCTCGCCGAGGTCATCAAGCTCTTCCCTGAAATTATTTATCTGTGAATACTCCCTGCGCTTGTTTTTTATCTTTACCGTAAGGATCTTCGTTATCCAGGCTTTAAAGGCTTTTTCGTCCCTCAGCTTTGTTATGGAGGAATAGGCTTCCAGCACCGTGTCGCTAACCACGTCGGAAGCGTCGTGTTGATTATTCAGGTTCAGAAGAGCGATGCGGTACAAGTCCTTGTAAACAAGGGAATAAAGTTCGGCAAACGCTTTCGGGTCTCCCGCCTGTGCACGTCTTACAGAGGCGGTAAAGTCCAAGCTCATAGTAGTGAATCACCTCGCACCCGCCTTTGCAGCAAGGCAGATTGATATGACATCGTACCGAGTTATATATATGTTCCGCTCTTTCTGAGCCCTGTCATATATATAGTGGCGATGACGGTGCAAACTGTTGCAAAAGATTTTTTGATTTGTATAAATTCACAATCGTCAAAATCATTTTTCAGCGCCAATTATGCACATTTTACATATCATCATCGTTTTTCGGCAGATATCGTCTGTATAGTCATTGATTATAATGTATATCTTTTTTCACACCGCAGTGAAATATCTCTTCTGCGGATACTCTTACAGCCAATATATAATTTATTTTACTATAAAATGAGCCTGATGTCAAGTAATATGCCGCCGATTACGTCAAACAGCGCTCATTAAAATTTAATTAAAATATGCTTATTATAAAAGAAAAACATTGACATATTTTTTGACATATGTTATAATAATGTCAGCATTCAAAAAGAATTATGCTTCACATTTTCGGACAAATTTATTTTTAGGAGGAATTAAAATGGCTATCAGCTTACAGAAGGGTCAGAAAATTGATCTGACAAAAACAAATCCCGGACTTTCCAAAATAACCGTAGGTCTGGGCTGGGACGTAAACAAGTACGACGGCGGCAGCGAATTTGACCTTGATGCCTCCGCATTCCTGCTCGGAGCATCGGGCAAGGCGGAAAATGACTCCGATTTTATTTTCTACGGCAATCAGAAGCACCCCAGCGGCTCCGTTGAGTCCACAGGCGACAACAGAACGGGCGCAGGCGAAGGCGACGATGAGCAGATACTCATTGACCTTTCAAAAATTCCCGCAAGCATTCAGAAAATAGACTTTACCGTTACCGTTTACGACGCTGACAAGAGGAACCAGAATTTCGGGCAGGTCTCCAACGCATATATCCGTATCCTCGACAACGCAACAGGCGAGGAGCTTATCCGCTATGATCTTTCCGAGGACTTTTCCATCGAGACTGCCGTTATCGCAGGCGAGCTGTACAGAAACGGCAGCGAGTGGAAATTCAACGCAATAGGCAGCGGCTTCTCAGGCGGTCTTGCGGCACTCTGCGCTAATTTCGGACTTAACGCAGGCTGATATCATACTATAATAAAAAGGTCAAGGCATTCGGAGCGCAAAGCTTCGGGTGCCTTTTTTGCATTTTACCGCCCCGAAAATACAGCTTGCCCTGTTCCCTATTGTAATTTTTTCCGATTGAATGTATAATTATACTATAACAAAAAGTCAGGAGAAAGGCATAATGATAATTGAAGTAAACGGACTGAAAAAATATTTCGGCGATGTAAAGGCAGTTGATGATGTAAGCTTCAGCGTTGACAAGGGTGAGCTTTTCGGATTTCTCGGCGTGAACGGAGCAGGAAAATCCACCACCATAAATATCCTGTGTACCCTGCTCGCACCCACGGCAGGAGATGCCGCAATATGCGGAATGAAGATAGGCAGGGAGGACAGCGAGATAAAAAAACACATCGGCGCTGTTTATCAGAACAACTGCCTCGACAGGCTCCTTACAGTAAGGGAAAACCTTATGATAAGGGGCAGTCTTTATGTAAGCGACAAAAAGGCACTCAGGGAGAGCATAGAACGGGTCAGCGGCATACTTGACCTGAGCGGGCTTTTAAAGCGCCCCTACGGCAAGCTTTCGGGCGGACAGAAACGCCGCTGTGAAATTGCCGCAGCCCTCGTCCATTCCCCCGACATACTTTTCCTCGATGAGCCCACAACAGGTCTTGACCCTGCCGCAAGAAAAAGCGTGTGGGAGACTGTGGAAAACCTCCGAAAGGAAACGGGAATGACCGTCTTTCTCACCACACATTATATGGAGGAGGCTGCCAAAGCCGACCATATCGCCATTATGGACAAGGGTCGCCTTACACGCTTCGGCACTCCCTTTGAACTGAAAGAAAAATATGCCCGTGACAAGCTTATCGTGGTTATGAAGGACAGCTGCAATGAAAAGCTGTTGGCGGAAGCAGGCTGCGGGTACACGGTCTCGGGAGACAAGGCTGTTATCGACATTGCCGACACTATGGCAGCCCTGCCCGTTCTGGAGAAAATAAAGGACAGCATAAGCGGCTTTGAGGTAATTCAGGGAACACTTGACGATGTGTTCCTTAACGTGACGGGAGGTGTGGTATGAGAGGATTTTTAAACCTTGTGAAAAGGAACTGTCTGGTCTTTCTCCGTGACAGGGGTGCGGTGATAATGTCAATGCTTTCAATGGGCATCGTCCTGATGCTTATGGGCATTTTCATCGCCGATTCAAATATTTCCGCCATCACCGATCTTCTTGACAGATTCGGCGGCACCAGGGACAACGAGGCAGATCTTCTAAATGCCAAGGTCCTCGTTCATTACTGGACTCTTGCGGGCATCACCGTTGTGAATGCGGTAATGGCATCGCTGACGGTAATGGGGCAGATGATAAGCGACACTGCCGAAAACCGCCTCGCAAGCTTCTACAGCGCACCTGTGAGCAAAAATGCGGTGGCGCTTTCCTACATAGCCGCTTCGGTCATTGTGGGAACGGCGATGTGCCTTATCGTTATGGCGGCATATATCTGCTATATCGTCTCCATAGGCGGCGGACTGCTGTCCGTGAAAAATATGGCTGCTGCGGCTTTTTATACACTTATAACCGTGCTCATCTTCTCGCTCATAATGTATCTTGCGGCAATGCTGGTGCGCAGCACAGGCGTATGGTCGGGCATCGGCACGGTGGTGGGAACGCTGGTAGGCTTTGCGGGAGCTATTTATATGCCTATGGGCGGTCTGTCCGATGAGATAGCCTCCGCAGTAAAATGCATTCCCGTGCTCCACGGTGCATCGCTTCTCCGCCGTGTGCTCTGCGACGATATACTCCGAAAGACCTTTGACGGGCTTCCCGACGGGGTGATCGACGGCTATAAAGAATATATGGGCATTACCGTCAAAATGGGAGGCGATATCCTTTCGGACGGCTCACAGCTCCTTTTCGTCTGCCTTTTCGGACTGGCAGCCCTTGTGCTCATTCTTATAATATCCGCCAAAAGGAGAGCCTCCGACCGATGAAAATAACCATAGCCGACCCTCTGCCCGACGAAGAGGACGAGATAATCATAAAATGCCGCCATACGGACGAAAGGCTTATCCGCCTGCTCCGTGAATACAGCAGCAGCGGACGGATAAACTGCCGCAGGGACGGGAAAATATTTCTTATCCCGCCCAAGGAGATATTCTATTTTGAGTCCGTTGACGACAAGGTATTCGCATACTGCGAAAAAGATGTCTATGAGGTCAGGCAGAAGCTGTATGAGCTGCTGGAGCTGCTGCCTCCGGACTTTATCCGCTCGTCAAAATCAGCCATACTTTCGGTAAACAGGATAGAAAGCCTTGCCCCCGCATTCGGCGGACGTTTTGAAGCCCTGCTCTCAAACGGCGAGCGGGTCATAATATCAAGGCAGTATGTTCCCGTTCTGAAAGAAAAGCTTGGACTTTAAGGAGTTGATACGAAATGACTGAAAAGCTCAGAGCAGCCGCAGGGCTCTTTGGTATGATAACAACATCGGTATTCATCGTCTCCACGACATACATCACGTTCTTCTGGGGGATAAACGCCGCAATAAGCGTAAAGGTGCTGTGGCAGACAATGGCTGTTTCGGTGCTTTGCTCGGCAGTGGGACTTTTTCTTCCAAGCACCAAAAAGGAACCATCCAAAAAAGCTATGCTTATACGGAATATCCTCTGCTTTGTGTATGAAAACGCCGTGGTGCTCACCTGCGCATTCCTGTTCGACTGGGTAAAAGTCAGTGAACCGAAAATGACAGCAGCAATGGAGCTTTGCATAATCACAGTTTTCGGCACAGTTTATCTTATAGGCTATCTTTCCGACAGAAGCGATGCCCAAAAGATGAACCGTGTCCTGAAAAAGAAGTCCTCTTTTTCGGATAACCGGGACAATTCATAAAATATGGCTTGACCTTTCCGCTATGTTGTGATAAAATATTAATATGTATAAATACAGAAAGCGGCGGGAGGTTTTTTTGTGGATATTGAATACGTATCGGAGCTAAAAAAGCCCACAGACACCATTGATCTGTACAAAGCCCTCGAATGGTATCAGCTCAGCGGCTACACCGATGAGGATATCGAAAAAGCAAACGCCAGCTTTTATTCCTGCTATGCCTATGACGGCGACAAGCTCGTGGGTCTCGGACGTGTTGCCTCGGACGGTCTCATTGCCGCAATTATGAGCGGAATATGCGTCCGCACCGATTACCGCAGGCACGGTATCGGCGCAGAGATAGTCAAGCGAATAGTTGACTACTGCCAGACAGGGCTTTACAAGCTCAGCGTTCAGATATTCTGCGAGGACAGCCTTATCAAGTGGTATGAGGGAATGGGCTTTGAGAAAATGCCCGTGGGAATGCGCAAGCCAATGCCCCTGTGCGAAGAACGCAGCGCTCTGAAAAAGAATTTCGGTGATATTTACGGCATTGACCAGATAACCGAGCTTTCCGAGGATTTTTACTGGTACAATTTCGATGCCTACGGCGATTTCAGCTATTACGGCGGCATCGGCAGCGAGGGCGTGAAGGTACCCTTTATCCGAATGACCCTTTACAGCAACTCCCCCGTTAAATTCAGCGCCGAGATAATTTTTGAAAACGTAAGCGAGTTCGAGATAGGCTGTCTCGGTGTGAGAACGCCTCTTTTCGGATTTGATATAATCTGTACGGAGAAATACGGCTATGCGGAAAAAAAGCGCTACAAGATACGCTCCCTCGAGGACGATGACATCAGCTTTTTCTGCGAAAAATTCCGCATAATGAGCGTTACCCCATCTATGAACACCGCAAGCATCGCCTGTCCCGAAAGAACGGAGGACAACAGTCTTTCACGGCTTATGGCAGGTGCGGAGGAGGCAGAGGCTGAATATGATGCCACTCATTCGGACAATGCAGCGGAATACACCGGAACCGATATATCTTCATCTTCCGAAGAAAATTCATCATCTACAGACAATTTATCATCTGTAGATAATTCATCATCTATAGATAATTTATCATCTATAGATAATTTATCATCTGTAGATGATACATCTGTAAACGAAGCTGTTTCATCATCTGACGGCAATGACCTCAGCGGCAAGCTGCAAAGCCTGCTCGATGCTGCATCGGACGCAGATGAGCTTCTCAGAAATATTGGCAGCAGCATATGAAAGGAGCAGCCGTGGCACCCTATTCGGAAACTGTATTCACAAGCTCCCCCGAGGAGACTATCGAGGCGGGGATACGTCTCGGAAAGCGCCTTACGGGCGGAGAGGTAATTGCATATAAAGGCGGGCTCGGTGCGGGCAAGACCACATTTACCCGAGGTCTTGCCGTGGGAATGGGTCTGGAGGACAACGTTTCCTCCCCCACCTTTGCCATTGTAAACGAGTATCACGGGGCGGGACTGTCCCTTTATCATTTTGATATGTACCGTATAAACGGCGGCGAAGCTCTTGAAACAACAGGCTTTTTCGATTATATGTCCGATGATGCGGTGATCGCCGCAGAGTGGTCGGAAAACATCGAAGATGAGCTTGACGGCAAAACAATAACCGTGACCCTTGAGCTTACCGAAAACGGCGGCAGAAAGATAACCCTGACCGACCCGACTGGAGGAACTAAATTTGCTGGTACTTGGAATTGACACATCGGGCAAGACCGCTTCCTGTGCCCTCTGCACGGAAGGCACGGTGCTCGCTCAGAATACATTCGTCACAAAGCTGACCCATTCTCAGGTCATAATGCCTATGTGCAAAAAAATGCTCTCCGACGCAGGAAAGACGCTTTCCGACGTGGAGGGCTTTGCCGCTGTAAGCGGTCCGGGCTCGTACACGGGTCTGAGGATAGGCATAGCTGCGGTAAAGGGGCTTTGCTTCGGGCTTAATAAGAAATGTGCGGGCATATCCTCGCTGATGTCGCTGGCTTACAATTATAAGGGTGTATTTCCTGAAGGCGGCGGATTTGTGATATTCCCCGTAATGCACGCCCGTCAGGACCTTGTGTACAACGCACTTTTCACCGCTGACGGAAACCGTATCACCCGTGAGCGTGATGACTGCATAACACCCGAAAACAAACTCATCGAAGAGCTTTCAGGTGCTTCACGGAATGTAATTCTCACAGGAGACTATGCCGAGACACTTTACAGTGCTGTAAAGGACAAAAACTCACGCATATCCATAGCCCCTCCCACCCTGAGAGCCCCTCTTGCATCAAGTCTCTGCTATGCCGCTATGGATGTCGGATTTATCACGGCTGATGAGCTTAATGCGGAATATTTGCAGATAACAAAGGCGGAAAAGGATCTGAATGAGGCGCAGGGGAAAGCGGCTCAAAGGTGATATAATGGGAAAAATGCTGATATACCACGGAAGTTACACAGAAGTAAAAACCCCTAAGATCATTGTGGGAAGAAACACAAAGGATTTCGGCAGCGGATTTTACTGCACCGTCATAAAGGAGCAGGCAGAACGCTGGGCAAGGCGATATGATACGCCCACGGTGAATGTTTATTCCGTATTGTTAGATGAAGCCCTTGATATTCTGGAATTTAAGACAATGACAGAAGAATGGCTTGATTTTATCGTTGACTGCCGTGCGGGAAAACCGCATAATCACGACATTGTGATCGGTGCAATGGCTGATGACCAGATATACAACTTTATTTCCGATTTTATCGACGGTATCATTACAAGGCAGCAGTTCTGGAGCCTTGCCAAATTCAAATATCCGACACATCAGATAAATTTCTGTACTGAAAGGGCTTTGAAATGCCTGCATTACGAATATTGTGAAGAGGTAAAGAAATGACAGGACGGGAAGATAAAAAGGCAAACGACTTGTTTTTTACTTGCAGCCTGATAGAATATATTGCAAGAAAGACAAAAAACAAGCCGTCAGATATAGTAAGCTATCTCGGTGAGACTGCTATAAGAAAAATATATGACCTTGCAGATGTTTATCACAGCGACAATATCGACAGAGTGAGCGATGACTTTACAGAAGCCTGCCGCATACCAAAGGGCAGCTTTGACAATGTGGCAGAATGCAGATATTCCATACCCACCCACTGGGATATAGGCAAAGTCTACAAGCGGCTGATACTTTCATCTGCAAAGGAAAGCGGCTCGGATATCATAAAAACACTTATAAAAGTGTACGGTTCTTTTGTTTCCGACCTTATCGAAGATTACAACAGCAGCTTTTATTATGAAAATCCGCAGACAATTTATTACACATATGTCAGCAAGAAACTAAATGACATTTGATAAAAAAATCACCCCCGATTAGCGTCGGGGGTGTTCGTTTATCCAAGCTGCAGCAGGGATAAACCAAATAAAAAATAAAACAAGGAAGATAACGAGATGTTCTGCTGTCTGCATCAGCAAAACAGGATATATCAAAATCCCCGAAAGGATCTGATGTCATTATACCTCGGGCAGACCGAACTCAAAGCCTGCCGCCCTGATGCCGTCTATGGCACGGGGCAGGATAGTGCAGTTTGTCTCGGAAACGCTGTGAAGAAGATATATCGCACCGCAGTGAGCCGCCGATGTCACACGCTCCAGCGCCGCATTTACCTCGGGCTGATCGTCCGTGTTCCAGTCGCAGTATGCAAAGCTCCACACAAGAGTGGTGTAGCCAAGCTCATTTACTGCCGCCAGTGACTTTTCCGAATATTCGCCGCAGGGAGGACGGAAATATTTCATTTCATAGCCGTATTCCCGCTTCACATATTCGTGGAGTGACATTATCTCCTCCCTTACCTCCTCATCGGAGAGCTTCGGGAGAGATGCGTGAGCCATACCGTGATTTCCGATAATGTGCCCCTCGCTTATCATTCTTTTCACAAGCCCGGGATTGCGCTTTGCGTAGTCCCCTGTGAGGAAAAAGACCGCCTTAACGTTCTTTTCCTTTAATGTGTCAAGTATCGGCGCTGTAAAGCCGTTTTCATAGCCCTGGTCAAAGGTGAGAACGATCTTGTCGCTGTCCGTGACCGCATATGCGCCGTATTTATAAAACTGCTCGTTGAACATCAGTGCGCCAACGGGACAGTTTTCGTCATTTACTTCCCGTCCCTGACCGTAACCGCAGAGGGTATTGTCAAGGGCAAAGGAAACCTTGCCGAAGCCCGATGAAAAGATCATTGCAAGACTCATCATAAGAGCCATAGCCTTTTTGCCCATCGTAACAGCATTCCTCCTTTTAAAAAGATATCTATATTCATCGCAGAAAGCTTTCTGCGTATGATAATAGCATACCCTTTTTTCGGGGAAAAGCTATAGGGTTTATTTTTCATCTCTGACTAATATTATACCGATTTTTTGGGAAAATACCACTACAATTCGGTTACAATATTATGTCAATACTACTTTTCAGCTTCCTTTCACAAGGCTTTCACAAAAGCACTGTGAAAGGAAGCCGAAAATAAAGAAAAGGTGCGTGATGAACCGTCACGCACCGAAGCTTTAGCCATTTATCAAGCACCGAGATAGGACTTGACAAGCACCTGAAGCAGCTCATCTCGGTCGATGTGACGGACAAGGCTTCTTGCGTTGTTGTATGTAGTTATATAGGTAGGATCCTCCGAGAGGATATAGCCGACTATCTGATTAATGGGATTATAGCCTTTTTCCCTCAGCGCATCATAAATGAGCGTAAGATTCTTTTTAAGCTCGGTTTCCTTATCCTCATAGACCGAAAAAGTCATTGTCTGCTCATTGTTCACAGGCTCGCACCCCTTTCATCAAAGAAAAGCAGATATCAGAAAATGATATTCTCTTTTTTCATATAATATATTATAACCTATATTTTCTGAAAATACAAGAGCTTTTTTCATTTTTAATGAAAAAATAATAATCCTGTTTTTGGTATATTTTTTCCGTTTGCTTTGTACTATATATATTCGTGAAAGTATGGTGATATTACATCATTTCCACTTGCAAATTTTTTTCTGATGTGGTATAATTATAAAAAATGAGCTACAGGGGGAACAGCGCATTGCGTTCCCCCTTTGTCTTTTTATATTAGAACCTGTCTTCATAAGAAATGTGTGCGGATTTTCGAGCATAATTTTGTTGCAGACAAGGCAAAAATCCGCAGGCGGGCTGTCGCCCGGCAAGGATTTTTAACGCAGTCTGCGGCAAAATTTGCCGAAAAGACGTGCGCATATGCTTGTGAAGACGGGTTCTTGAACGAGGTGTCCTATGGATAATAACAAAAAGCTGCCCGAGGGCGGTCAGAATGAGCAAAAAAAGGAAAAGCCTAGGTCATTTTTGCAGACAGTCCGTGAGATAGACGCTGCGGACAGAAAGGCTGAGCTTGAAGAGGAAGCACGCAGAGCGGAAGCCCGTGCAAAGCGTGAGGAACAGCAGCGAAAATCCTATGAGGACAAGCTGAGACAGGAGCGCATCGAGCTTATGAAGCTAAGACAGGGCGTTATCTCCGAGGACGAGGCAGAAAAAGCTCCCGAGCCTGTCCGCACATATACCGTGGGCGAAAAGATAAGCAACTTCTTCTACCACAACAAGATAATCATAATAGTTGCGGCAATGTTCATTGCCCTTGCCGCCTTTCTCATTTACGATTTTGTGAACAAGGAGCGCCCCGATGTTCAGGCTATGTACATCGCCGCCGATTACGATATGAGCTATTACTCGGGAGAGCTTACCCCTCTCTGGAGCAGATACTGCCCCGATTACAACAGCGATGGTGAACCCCTTGCACGGCTGTATTACGTCCCCACAGGCTATGCCGATGAAACTATGGCATCTCTTTACTATGCCCAGAGCGACCGCACAAAGCTTATCGGTGAGTTCCAGTCGGGCAACGTGATAATCATAATAGGCGACAAAAAGGCTTATCAGTCAATAGGTGCTCTTGAGGGCGTTTTTGTTGACTGCCGTGAGCTTTTCCCCGATGACCCATATGCCGAGGAGCTTGGCTACCGCCTTGCAGGAACTGACTTTATGGATATGCTTGGCTGTGACACTGTTGATGACACCGAGCTTTATGTTTCATTCAGGATACCCGGCGACACAATGGGTATGAAAAAGGAAAAAATGCAGGTGAATTTCGACCACGCCGTTGAGTTCTGGACGAATTTCCTTGCAGAGCACAGGATAGACGGACTTGACCTCCCCCCCACCGAGGACGTGGAGCCATTGCCCGTTGATGAGGATAACTATGACTTTATGGACACTGCTCCAAGCTCCGAAACAACGGTGTCCGCAGAATGATAAGGACTGATACATATGAAAAATACTAAAAGATCGGCAGCAGCCCTTGCCGCCGTCACAATTGCCGCTGTGGTACTTTCGGGCTGTTCCGCTGTGGAGGAATTTCCCGATGAGACCGATGCCATTCCCGTTCTCGGCGACGCTGTTCCCGAGGACAGTGCCGAGATGACCGAAGCATCTGCGGAAGCTTCCGAAACTTCTGAAAAAACTGCCGAGAGCACAGCATCTTCCGAAAGCATCACCACAGTGTCGGAAAACGTTTCCGAAGCGGAAGATACATCGGACACCCCGACAGAAACATATATTGCCGAGGCTGAGACATATTCCGTGAGCGAAACCGCTCCCGAAGCCGAAACGATCATCGAAACAGCCGAAGCGGTTACCAAAGCAGCTGAAACGGAAGCACCTGCCGAAACAGCTGAAACCGCAGCCGAAAGCGGCGGAGAGATAACAAAAATTGACCTTACATATTATGAAGTCACCCTTGAAGAGGGCAAAAGCTCAATGCCCATCGTTACAATGTCCCCCGCCACCGCTCCCGACAAATCCGAGATATGGACAAGCTCGGACGAGAAGGTTGCCACAGTCAGCGGAATTGGCAATATAACCGCCGTTTCCGAGGGCGAATGCACCGTAAAGGTACAGTCGGCAGTGTGCCCCGAGGTCTATGCGGAGGTAAAGGTCACGGTAACAGCCGCCCCCGCCCCGCAGAACACAGCAGAGGGACTCACCTACATTGACGGCATACTTGTGGTGAACAAAACCTATGCACTTCCCGCCGACTACAACCCCGGCGTTGACCCCGATGCACAGGCAGCTTTCGACAAAATGCAGGCTGCGGCGGCAAAGGAGGGGCTGAACATCTACATATCCTCAGGCTTCCGCTCCTATGATTACCAGTCGGGACTTTACGACAGATATGTCAAACGCAGCGGCAAGGCGGAGGCTGACAGATATTCCGCCCGTCCGGGACATTCCGAGCATCAGACAGGTCTTGCCTTTGACCTCAATTCCATTGATATGACCTTTGCGGACACCGACGAATGCAAATGGGTCAACGAACACTGCGCCGAATACGGCTTCATTATCCGCTATCCCCGTGGCAGCGAGAGCATTACGGGATATATGTACGAGCCCTGGCATTTAAGATACCTCGGAACGGAAAACGCAAAAAAAGTCTATGACAGCGGACTTACTTTGGAGGAATATCTGGGTATAGATTCAAAATACGCAGAGTAATACAACCTACAAATAAACATATGGTATAAAATCAGCCGAAAGCATTCTTGTTTTCGGCTGATTTTTTTAATAAGTTGCCCCGATTTTGACATATCATTTTAATCATTTTTCATATTTTGCGCAAATTTGGCGGTAAAAGTGAGATATTTCACGTCAAAATGCAAGATTTTCATTAAATCCTGCATTTTCGTATTGACAAGAGCGCTTTGCTGTGATAGAATAATAATATGCCGAAAAAGCCGATGCATTTCAGGGAGAGTGCTTCGGAATGAAATTTAACGGATAAGCATTATTCATAATGTACAAGGCAGAAAGTAAGGAGTAATGGATATGGACAACTACAGAGTACAGGAACCATATGCAAAGCAGGGACTTTACGACCCCCGCTTCGAGCACGAAAACTGCGGAATCGGCGCAGTGGTAAATATGAACGGCGAGGCTGACTACAAGGTAGTTGACAGCGCCCTCAGGATCGTTGAGACCCTTGAGCACAGAGCCGGCAAGGACGCTGAGGGAAAGACAGGCGATGGCGTGGGCATTCTTCTCCAGATATCCCACACATTTTTCTCCAAGGTCTGTGCGGAAGAGGGCATAAAGATCGGCGGAAAGAGAGAATACGGCATTGCGATGTTCTTCTTCCCCCAGTCTGAGGATAAGCTCAGAAAATCTATGGAGACCTTTGAAAAAGTCCTGGCTGATGAGAAGCTCACCTTCCTCGGCTGGAGAAAAGTCCCCGTTGAGGCTTCCGTTCTCGGTTCAAAGGCTCTTGAAAGTATGCCCAATATCTATCAGGCATTCATCGAAAAGCCCGCTGACTGCGAAAAGGGTCTCCCTTTCGACAGAAAGCTTTACATCGCAAGAATGGTTTTTGAAAAGGCTGATAAAGAGACATATGTATGCTCCTGCTCCAGCCGTACTATAGTATATAAAGGAATGTTCCTCGTAGATCAGCTGAGAAAGTTCTATAAGGACCTTGACTGTGAGGATTATCATTCCGCTGTGGGAATAGTTCATTCCCGTTTCAGCACCAACACCAACCCCAGCTGGCAGCGCTCCCACCCCAACCGTATGATGGTGCATAACGGCGAGATAAACACCATTACGGGAAATGTGGACAAGATGCTCAGCCGTGAATCCGTTTTAAAGAGCGACCTTATCGGCGACAGAATGAAGGATATCGTTCCTATCCTCGACGTAACAGGCTCCGACTCCGCCCGTCTTGACAATACTCTTGAATTTATGACAATGGCAGGCGTTGATCTTCCCCTTGCTGTCATCACTCTTATCCCCGAGCCCTGGCAGCATCAGACAACTATGAGCCGTGAAAAGAGAGCCTTTTATCAGTACTATGCAACAATGATGGAGCCCTGGGACGGTCCCGCCTCCATTATCTTCTCCGACGGCGACCTTCTGGGCGCTGTCCTCGACAGAAACGGTCTCCGCCCCTCACGTTACTACATCACCGATGACGGCAAGGGCGGCAGGTACCTTATCCTTTCCTCCGAAGTTGGCGCACTTGATATCCCTGTTGATACTATCGTGAAGAAAGAGCGTCTCCACCCCGGAAAGATGCTTCTCGTTGACACCGTACAGGGCAAGCTCATCGAGGACGAAAAGATAAAGGAATACTACAGCAAAAGACAGCCCTACGGCGAATGGCTCGACCACAATTTCCACACTCTCCACGAATTTAACATTCCCAACAAAAAGCCCTTCAGATATTCGGGAGATGAGCTTGACCGCCTCCAGCACGCATTCGGCTATACCTATGAGGCTATCAGAAGCACTATGATACCTATGGCGCTGAATGGTTCCGAGCCTACAGCGGCAATGGGCGTTGATACTCCCGTTCCCCCTCTTTCAAAGAAAAACCCTCCCCTGTTCGATTACTTCAAGCAGCTTTTCGCACAGGTTACAAATCCTCCCATAGACGCAATAAGAGAGTCTGTAATCACCGATACCTCCGTATATCTGGGCACATCGGGAAATATCCTCAAGGAGGACGAAAAGAACTGCCGTGTTCTTGAAATAAAGAACCCCGTTCTTACAAATCTTGACCTTTTAAAAATACGCACCGCCAATATCGAGGGACTTAAAACTGCGGACATCTCAATGCTCTACAGCAAGAACACCTCCACACTCAGACAGGCTATCGAAAGCCTTTACACTCAGGCTGACAAGGCTCACGAGGAGGGCGCATCTATCCTTATCCTCTCCGACAGGGGCGTTGATAAGGAGCATCTTGCGATCCCCTCACTCCTTGCAGTTGCGGCTCTTGAAAATTACCTTGTAAAGACAAGAAAGAACACCGCGATCTCCATTATCGTGGAGACCGCAGAACCCTACGAGGTACACCATTTCGCAACACTTCTGGGCTTCGGCGCAAGTGCCGTTAACCCCTATCTTGCAATGGATACTCTTTATGAGCTCACCTCGGGCAAGGCTATAGACAAGGAATACACCGAAGCTCTTAACTGCTACGTTAAGGCGATCGTCAGCGGTATCGTAAAGATCGCTTCAAAAATGGGTATCTCCACTATCCAGTCCTATCAGGGCTCCAAGATATTCGAGGCACTGGGCATTTCAAAGAGCGTATGCGATGAGTTTTTCCCCGACACCGTAAGCAGAGTGGGCGGAATCGACCTTGATGACATCAGCCGTCAGGTGACCCTTCTCCACGACGCTGCCTTTGACCCCAGAGACCTTACCGTTAACGAAGCTATGGAAAGCGTGGGCAGCCACAAGTCCAGAAGCGGCAAGGAAGAGCATATGTATAATCCTATGACTATACATCTCCTCCAGCAGGCAGCCTGGACAAATGACTACAGCCTTTTCAAGAAATACTCCGAGTACCTTAATGCAGAGGAGAGAAATCTCACTCTCAGAAGCACTCTTGACTTCAAATATGCCGCTGACGGCGGAATACCCATTGACGAGGTAGAAAGCGTCGAGAGCATTATGCACCGCTTCAAGACAGGTGCAATGTCCTACGGCTCTATCTCTCAGGAAGCTCACGAATGTATGGCTATTGCTATGAATATGATAGGCGGAAAGTCCAACAGCGGCGAGGGCGGCGAGGACCTTGAAAGAATAGTCACCGCAGGCACAGCCGAGGACAGATGCTCCGCTATCAAGCAGGTAGCTTCGGGACGTTTCGGCGTAACCTCCAAATACCTCACCTCCGCAAAGGAGATACAGATAAAAATGGCTCAGGGCGCAAAGCCCGGCGAGGGCGGTCATCTTCCCGCCAAAAAGGTTTATCCCTGGATAGCAAAGACAAGACATTCGACCCCCGGCGTTGCCCTTATCTCTCCCCCGCCCCACCACGACATCTACTCCATCGAGGATCTTGCACAGCTTATCTATGACCTGAAAAATGCCAACAAGCAGGCAAGGATCTCGGTAAAGCTCGTTTCCGAGGTCGGTGTCGGCACTATCGCAGCAGGCGTTGCAAAGGCAGGCGCAGGCGTTGTGCTCATCTCGGGATATGACGGCGGTACAGGCGCTGCTCCCGGAAGCTCTATCCACAATGCAGGTCTCCCTTGGGAGCTGGGTCTTGCGGAAACTCACAGAACACTTATTATGAACGGTCTCCGCTCCAAGGTCGTTATCGAAACAGACGGAAAGATGATGACAGGACGTGACGTTGTTATCGCAGCAATGCTGGGCGCAGAGGAATACGGCTTCGCAACAGCTCCCCTGGTAACAATGGGCTGCGTAATGATGAGAGTGTGCAACCTTGATACCTGCCCCGTAGGCGTTGCGACACAGAATCCTGAGCTCAGAAAGCGCTTCAAGGGCAAGCCCGAATATATCGTTAACTTTATGCGCTTTATCGCTACAGAGATGCGTGAATATATGGCAAAGCTCGGCATACGCACTGTTGATGAGCTTGTCGGACGCTCCGACCTCCTTTACAAGAAGGACTTCCCCGCTGACAGCAAGGCTGCAAAGATAGATATGTCCGAGATAATCGAAAATCCTTATGCAAATACAGATGCACCCTCTCACTTTATAAAGGGCGATGAATATGACTTCAAGCTTGACGAGACCATTGATGAGAAGGTAATTATCCCCGAAATGGCTGAGGCTCTCGAAAAGGGCACACCCAAGACCATTGATATCAAGGTAAGCAACCTTAACAGAGCTCTCGGAACCCTCTTCGGCTCTGAGATCACAAGAAAATACTACAACACTCTTGAAGACGATACATACGTTGTAAAGTGCCACGGCGCAGGCGGTCAGAGCTTCGGCGCATTCATTCCCAAGGGTCTCACCCTTGAGCTTGAGGGCGACAGCAACGACTACTTCGGCAAGGGACTTTCAGGCGGAAAGCTTGTGCTCTACGCTCCCAAGGAAGCAAAGTACAAGGCTGATGACAATATCATCGTGGGCAACGTTGCGCTCTTCGGCGCTACAAGCGGAAAGGCATTCATTGCAGGTGTTGCGGGCGAGCGCTTCTGCGTAAGAAACTCGGGCGCAACAGTAGTTGTTGAGGGTGTCGGTGACCACGGCTGTGAGTATATGACAGGCGGCTGCGCAGTTATCCTCGGAAAGACAAGCAAGAACTTTGCGGCAGGTATGAGCGGCGGTATCGCATATGTCCTTGATGAAGAGTTTGACCTTTACACCAAGCTCAACAAGGCTCTCGTAGGCTTCTCCAAGCTCACCGAGCAGGAGGATATCGACAGGCTCAGATCTCTCATCGAAGAGCACACCGCAGCAACAGGCTCTGTACGAGGCAGAGAGATACTTGATAATTTTGACGGATATCTCCCCAAATTCAAGAAGATCATTCCCCACGATTATGCGAAGATGATGAACAGTATCAGGAAGTTCACCGCAGAGGGTATGAGTGCCGATGAAGCACGCATCTCCGCATTTTACGAGAACACAAAGTGATCGGGACAGAAAGGAAGAATGATTTATTATGGGAAAAGCAACAGGATTTTTAGAGTATAAAAGAACCGAAAACGAGGGTCTTGAACCCCTTGAAAGAATAAAGAATTACCGTGAGTTCCACACTCCCCTCAATATGGAGGAGAGAAAGAAGCAGGCAGCCCGCTGTATGGACTGCGGCGTACCCTTCTGCCAGTACGGAAAGCCCCTGCACAACGGAATGGTATCGGGCTGCCCCCTCAACAACCTCTGCCCCGAGTGGAACGATCTCATCTACACCGACAGTATGGACGAAGCTGCACGCAGACTTATGCTCACAAACAGCTTCCCCGAATTTACTTCTAGGGTATGCCCTGCGCTCTGCGAAAAGGCGTGTACCTGCGGACTGAACGGCGACCCTGTTACCGTAAAGGAAAATGAGTATTCCATTATCGAATATGCATATTCCCACGGACTTATGGAGCCCTCCGCTCCCTCGGTCAGAACCGGCAAGAGAGTTGCGGTCGTAGGCTCGGGACCCTCGGGTCTTGCAGCTGCTCAGAGGCTCAACAGAAGAGGTCACAGAGTGACTGTATTCGAGCGTGAGGATCACCCCGGCGGACTGCTTATGTACGGTATCCCCAATATGAAGCTTGAAAAGTCTATTGTTGACAGAAGACTCAGGCTTATGGAGGACGAGGGCGTTGAGTTCAGAACAGGCGTTAATGTAGGTGTTGACATCACCGCCGAGGAGCTTACCTCGAAGTATGACGCAGTAATTCTCTGCTGCGGCTCGGGCAACCCCAGAAATATCGAAGCTCCGGGACGTGACGCTGACGGCATCTACTTTGCGGTGGATTTTCTCAAAGCCACGACCAAGAGCCTTATGGGTTCAAATCTTTCCGACGGATATTACATCAGCGCAAAGTACAAGAACGTTGTTGTAATAGGCGGCGGCGATACAGGAAATGACTGCGTAGGCACATCTGTCCGTCACGGCTGCAAGTCCGTTGTACAGCTTGAAATGATGCCCAAGCTCCCCGATACCCGTGCGGTAAACAACCCCTGGCCCGAATGGCCCAGAGTAAACAAGACCGATTACGGTCAGGAAGAAGCCATTGCGGTATTCGGTCACGACCCAAGAATCTATCAGACCACCGTAAAGCAGTTCATCAAGGACGACAAGGGTCATATCCATTCTATCGAAACTATCCGTCTCCAGCCCGTAAAGGACGAAGCTACAGGCAGAATGAAGATGGAGCAGGTAAGGGGCAGCGAGGAAATTATCCCCGCAGACCTTGTACTTATCGCAGCAGGCTTCCTCGGCACCGAAAAGTACATTGCAGATGCGTTCGGCGTAGAACTCAACGGCAGGACAAACGTTGCCACAGCATCTCCCGAAAGCTACAAAACCAATGTGGAAAAGGTGTTCACCGCAGGCGATATGCACAGAGGTCAGTCCCTTGTGGTATGGGCTATCAGAGAGGGAAGAGAAGCAGCCAAGGCTGTTGACGAGTACCTTATGGGATATACCACACTCAGATAAAAAAACAACGAATACAAAAGCTCCCGACCCGCCGATAGACGGGTCAGGAGCTTTCTGTTTATACAGATAAATATTATCAGCCAATGATATAAAATCCTGCGCTCTTTGCGGGAACGTTTATCCTGCCGTTTTCAGCGGAAGATGTGCCGCCGAAGCTGTAGATGCATTCACCGAGTGAAAGGCTGCTTTCAAAGGAAACGTCTCTGTCTGCGGGATTGATGATAACAAGTATCCTTTCATCGCCTGCGCTTCTTACATATGCAAGAGGGTATTCGTTCTTTTCCGCATAGACAAATTCTATCTCTCCCTTGCTCAGAAGTGCCTTGTGAGCCTGCCTGATGCTGATAAGGTGCTGCACCTCGTGCCACAGGGAATTTTCATCAGCCATTTCAGCGGCTGCCGTGGGTCTGTCTGCGCTTTCGTCCTGCCTGATATAAAGCGCTTCCTTGGGGGCGGAGCTGAAGCCTGCGTTTGTGGTATTGTCCCACTGCATAGGCGAACGTGAACCTGTTCTTCCATAGCCGCCCTCAACGGAATCAAGCCCCTCAACATACCTCATACCTATCTCATCGCCGTAATAGATAAAGGGTGCGCCGGGCATTGAAAGGAGGAATGCAAAGGCAATTTTCAGATTATCGCCCTTGATGGAGCGGGCAAGTCTGTCCATATCGTGGTTGCCCGAGGGAATGCAGATAAGACCCTTGCGCTCGGACTTTTCGTAGTTCTCAATATATTTTGCCACGAACTCGGAAACATCGCCCTTTCCCCTGTCAGAGAAAAACGGTTCCTCGCAGCGGAAAAGGTCATTGTAATGAGAGGGGCCGAAATGAAGCAGGAAATCCATATGGAAGCCGCCGCTGATAGACTTGTCAGGCTCGCCCCACTCGGATACCATTGCCGCATCGGGAAATTCCCTGTCCAGAAATTCCCTTACATTCTGCCAGAGCTTAATAGTTCCCTTGCCGTCCTCATCGTTCTTTACAAGAGAGCCTGCCATATCCACACGGAAGCCGTCGCAGCCCATTCCCAGCCAGAAGCGCATAACGTCCTTCATAGCTTCAAGAGTAGCCCTGGGGCCCTCTGCGTCCATAGGCTGCTGCCAGGGGCGGTCACACCTGTAGAAGCCGTAATTCAGGGCAGGCTGATGGGAGAAAAAGTTTACCGCACAGGAGCCGTCACGGTCGGAGATACCTCTGATACAGCCCATTCCCTGCGGCTCCTCCCAGATGCTGTCAGTCCATACATAGCGGTCGGTGTATTCGTTTTTCTCTGCTTTCATAGATTCCTTGAACCACTTGTGCTGTACGCTTGTGTGTCCCGGAACAAGGTCAAGGAGAACGTGCATATCACGCTTGTGAACTTCCGCAAAAAGGCGCTTCAAGTCCTCGTTTGTGCCGTATCGGGGAGCTGCCTTGCAGTAATCGGAAACATCATAGCCCGCATCTCCGAAAGGAGACTCAAAGCAGGGATTTATCCATATTGCGTTGCAGCCCAGCTCCTTGATGTAATCAAGCTTTTCGGTGATGCCGTTGAAATCACCAATGCCGTCGCCGTTGGTGTCATTGAAGGACTGGGGGTATATTTCGTAAAATACCGCATTGTCAAGCCAGTTTTTCATAATTTTTCCTCCTGATGATAATTTTTATTTGCTCTCTTTTTTGCCTATTGGGTAAATTTTTTCGGGGATATGAGCAGCCATTGCGTTTGTTGCCTTGTCTGCAATAAAATTATGCTCGAAAATCCACACACATTTCTTATGAAGACAGGTCCGTAAAAATTCTCCCCTTGAAATATTTGCTTCTATATGATATAATACTACTTAAATAAATAAAATTCTATTATAAATATACTGTATAATGATACTATCCTACTTTAAAGGAGGCTTTTTGGTGAAAGATACCGCATACGAGGAAAAATGCAGGCACAGCTCGCTGTATATCCCATATACCTACTACAAATGTGTGATACCGAATTTTTATCCCTGCGTACCCCTCCACTTTCACAGCGAATTTGAGATAAACTACATTCGTGAGGGCAGAGGGCTTTTCAGCTGCGGCGGTCACAGCTTTACAGCCGTCAGCGGGGATATAGTGATAGTCCTGCCCGACAGACTTCATTCCATATTCAGCGAGAACAGCGGAAAGCTTATCTATGACACCATAGTTTTCAACAGGTCGATGCTCTGCGGAAGCTCCGAGGACCGCTGCTATGCCGAAGTCCTAAGCCCACTTTTTGCGGAAAACACCGTCCTTGACCTGCCCGTTACGGAAAACAACAGCCATTACCCGCAGATACGTATGGCAATGGAAAATATAATGAGCTTTGCCAAGGAAAACAGCGGCGAGGGCGACCTTATGCTCAAAAGCGAGCTTATGAAGCTGTTCTGGCTCATAATAAAAAGCGGAGCGATGTCCTGTGATTCGGAGCGAACGGTCTCAGATAAGAATATCCTGAAAGCTCAGGAGTACATCAGAAACAATTACAGCGCCGAGCTTACCGTAAAAAAGCTTGCGGACATTGTTCATCTCAGCGAAAGCTATTTTATGGGCAAGTTCAAAAAGGTAACGGGAATGAGCGTTATGGAATATGTCACTATGACCCGTATCAGAGCCGCCTGCGAGCTTCTTGCGAACACCGACCTTTCATCATCTGAAACGGCATTTGAGGTGGGCTTCGGCAATCTTTCCAATTTCAGCAGACAGTTCAGAAAAGCCGTAGGGTATTCGCCCAGGGAGTACCGAAAGGCTATGGGAGCGCATTGTATGCTAAAGTAAAAGCCCTCTTCCCGAACAAACGGGAAGAGGGCTCTAATACTAATAAAAAGGTTCAAATCACCAAGGGTATTTTGCGTCAGTGGGCGAGATGGTATGTTGAGCCGTGGTGATTCTGTCCGTGTATAACTGTGACTCTCATTTATCAAAGACCTTTGATAGCTTCGGCGGTAAGCTCATAATCCGCTTTGAGAGCGGCGAGCATTTCGTCATTTACATCGTTTTTGCCGTTTCTGAGCGCTTCGGTCACGGTGTTTGCGGAAACGAAAAGCCTGTCAAATCCCAAATTCTGGCATATGCCCTTAAGGGTATGTACGGCACGGAATGCTTCTTCATTATTGCCGCTTTCAAGATTTTTGAAAATATTCTCATAGCTTTCGTCATTCAGAAACTTGCCCAGAAATTTTTTTATAAGAGCTTCGCTGCCCAGTCTGCCCAGCACACCGCTGTAATTTCCGCCGAATTTTGTGTAGCATTCTTCAATGGTCATTGCTTGGTATCTCCTTACAGAAAAAATCAAAAATTATTTCACGCCGTCGGAAACGTCGATTATCCTGCCCAGCGCTCCGACATATTTTGGCTCACTCTCGTTTGACCAGAGAGACATCGCCTTTATAACATATGAACGTGTGCTGCCGTTGTATGTAAGCACCTCGTTCATAGGCTCGATCCCGGGCTTTTCGGGAGTTGTTCTGTGAAGAGCTGCTCTGAGCACCTCACACTTTTCCCCAAGAAGCTCATTTTTTATCCGATCTTCATAAACAACGCTGTTTTCCATACCGAGGAACCTTGCTCCGTAAGGCGAAAGCACGATAGTTTTCACACGGGAATCATACTCAAACTGTATCTCCCTGATATCCTCGGTAAAGAACACTCTCT
This sequence comes from uncultured Oscillospiraceae bacterium, assembly GCA_934486875.1. Taxonomy (GTDB): domain Bacteria; phylum Bacillota; class Clostridia; order Oscillospirales; family Ruminococcaceae; genus Huintestinicola. The sequence goes on along the minus strand of CAKSPU010000001.1, from coordinate 37,167 downwards.
TTGAATGCTCCTCCTCGAAAAGCTGAGAGCCGTGGGTCGATGAATCTGATATCTTGTCCTCGATGAGCTCTTCGGTGACACGCATAAGGAGCTGATCGTCCATATCTCCCCTTGCATCTGCGTCGAGAGCCGCAGCGATCCCCGTGCTGCCAAGCTCTTTAAGGCATTCAAGAAGCAGTGGATTGAATGCGCCGCACTCGCCGTTTAAGATCATCTCCATAGCCTTTTCGTGGGAAAACGCCTTTTTATAGCATCGCTCGCTTGTAAGCGCATCATAAACGTCCGCAAGGGAAACCACCTGTGCGGAAATGGGTATCTCCTCGCCCTTCAGACCGTCGGGATATCCCCTGCCGTCATAGCGCTCGTGGTGCCAGCGGCATATCTGATAAGCCACGTGGACAAGCCCCTTGTCCTGATAAACGGGGAGACTTTTAAGTATCTCCGCTCCCACAGCGGCGTGGGTCTTCATAATGGCAAACTCCTCGCCTGTAAGCCTGCCGGGCTTATTGAGTATCTTGTCGTCAATGGATATTTTTCCGATATCGTGAAGAGCCGAGGCAGTGATTATCTGGAGGATATCATTGTCGGTGAGCTCGTATTTGTCGGTCTTTTTCACAAGCTTTCTGAGCAGGAGCTTTGTGATGGTCTGGATATGGTGAACGTGCATTCCGCTCTCACCGTTTCTGAACTCAACGATGTGGCCCAGAATGTTTATCATCATCCTGTTGTCCTTTTCCTTGGCATAAACCTGCTCCTCAACGATGTTCAGCAGTCTTTTCTGCTTGTTGTAGAGCATAAGTGTGTTGCCTATCCTTCGGTGAATGGGATAGCTCTCATAGGGACGCTGGATATAGTCGGCAGCGCCAAGGTCATAGGCTTTCTTTATGTATGAGAAATCGCCCTCGGAGGAGATCATAATAACGGGGATATATTCTATCCAGTTATATCTGTTCATAATTGAAAGCACCTCAAAGCCGTCCATACCGGGCATAACGATGTCCAGCAGCACAAGATCTATCTCGTGCTCGTGCTCTTTGAGTACAGCAACGGCTTCTGCACCGTCAGCGGCTTCAAGGGTGTTGTAGTCATCTCTCAGTATCTCCGAAAGCATCTCCCTGTTCATTTCGGAGTCGTCAACAATAAGTATCGTCGATCTTTCTTTTGTTTTTTCCGTGCCCATAAAATCCTCCCGAATCTTTTTGTAAAGCTTATGGATAAAGCTCTGACTGCGTGTCGCACAAGGCTTGTCTGCGGCATTTTGTCTGTCTGTTGCGAGCCGTAACAAACAAGCTGCCGATGTTTTATGTCTAAAAATTATATCATATACAGAGGCAGGCATACTACACATTTTATTTTATACCATATAAAGTCACAATTTCACACTTATTAACAGTCGAATCAATGAATTTTGTGTAAACTATCCAAGTATGCCAATGTTCATTTTTTATGTATGACCCGCCGTTTTCCCTGTTGTCATCTCATTTTCCCAACGAACGCATTGTTTAAAAATATAACGCACAATTGTGAATTTATTCCAAAAGTTAACACTTATATATAAGTATGTTTACATCATAGACTGCAGATTGCTGTATAATATTATTCGTATAAATATCGACAATTTTCGGGATTTTATTTATCCGTGATGAGGAGTGAAATATATGTCGGAGCTGCTGTTTGAAGATGATCTGAAAAAGCTTCTTGAAGAATGCGAAAATATGGTCGGGACCGAGAGCTATGTTGTTGATGAGTACACCAAGGAGCGTGACAGGGAATTTGAGCTTGCAAAGAAAAACGGCGTTGACCTCGCTCCCTATGTCAATGACGAATACACAGGCTTCCAGCTCCACGAGATACGCATAGGTCTTGAAGAAAAGCTTGACGTAAAGCCCTATGACAGCACCGATTTTTCCTGGGAGCAGATGCGGCAGATACGAAAGGGGCTTGAATCGGGCATTGACGTTTCGGAATATGCCGACCCCTTATATTCCGACTCTCAGATGCGTGAGATCCGCCGTGGGCTTGAAGAGGGCATTGACACATATTCCTACGCAAAGCTCATTTACAGCACAACCGATATGCACCAAAAGCGTTCAGAGCTTTTTTCCGCAAAATATTACGCCGATCCCCACGGCTTCGGCAAAACATACACCGACTGCGAAACAGGCATCTCCATAAGACTGACAGATGACCTTATGGAAGCCTACGTACAGCTGCCGAAGGGCTGCAATATAACGGAAAACGAACTGTATTCCCTCCTTGAGGATCATGACATAACCTTCGGATATATTGACGAAAACATAAAGCTCCTTTCGGAAAAGGGCAGCGCTGCGGGAGAAGTCCTTGCAGCGAAGGGCGAGCAGCTGCAAAAGGGCTGTGACGGCAGCTACAGAATGCTGTGGCGCAAATTCGAGCCTCCCACGCCCTATGTCAGAAAAGACGGCACTATGGATTTTGCCACGGTGGATTTCGTGGATATGGTGAAAACAGGTCAGCCCGTTGCCATATACACCCCTGCCGTAAAGGGCAGGGACGGAAAAACCGTTGACGGCAATATTATCGAAGAGGTATCGGGCAAGGACCTGCCGTCCCTTAAGGGAAAGGATATAACTCTCCGCCCCGACAGGGTAACATATGTTGCAAGAAAAGACGGCTATGTTATCTTTGACGAAAACAACTACACTATCGACATTCAGGACGTTCTTGTGATAAAGGGCAACGTCAACCGCCTTTACGGAAACGTTTTCTATGACGGAACCGTCCGTGTCAAGGGAAATGTGGGCGAGGGCTCCATTATCAGCGCAAAGGGCGATGTGATAGTTGAGGGCTATATCCAGAGCGCATATGTGTCCGCAGGGAACAATGTGGTGGTCATCGGCGGAGTAAACGCCAACGATTCGGGATATATCTCCGCTCAGGGCGGCGTTTATGCGGAATATCTCGAAAATGCCGTTGTTTACGCAGGGCAGGACGTTAAGGCAAATTACATTCTCACAAGCAAAATAGAAGCGGGCACCGAGATAATCGTCAAGGGCAGCAAGGGCGTTATCTGCGGCGGCGAACTTACCGCAAGCTGTAAAATAACCGCTCAGAACCTTGGAAACAGGAGCTTTGTAAAGACCATAATAACCGTGGGCAAGAGTGCAACGATGAGCGAACGCCTTTCTGCCGCAAAGGCTTTTAAGGCTGAGATAGAGCGTGATATCAACACTCTGAAAAAGGGTGCGGAGCATCTGAGACATTCTCTCCCCTCCGCAGAGCTTAACAAAAACGATATGTACATAAAGCTCGGCATTGCCATTCGTATGAAAGAGCAGTCACTGAGCCGTGTAAATGACGACATAAACGAGATAGAGTCCCGGATACACAATACCGACCGTGTGTCCGTAAACGTCCTCGGCACAGCATATCCAAACTCCGAGATACACATAAACGAAGTAACACGACTGCTTGACAGCAATATATTCAACGTAACATTCCTACAGGCGGGAGACACCATTATCACAAAGAAATTTATGTAAAAAGGAATGAAAACAAATGAAAAGGAACACCATCGTGGTTGTTGAAAACGACACCGCTGCCAGAGGCTTTTTCGCAAACATCTTTATGGGCAAGTACAACGTTGTCACCCTTGAAACGGGCAAGGAAGCCCTCCAGTACATAATCGGCAATTACAACTCCATTGCCATAATGCTTCTGAAGCTGGAGCTGCCCATAGTTGACGGAAAGACGCTGCTCAAAGCCCTCAGTGCAAAGGGTATGCTGGAGCAGATGCCCGTCATCGTCCTGTCCGACCAAAATAAGACAGAGGACGCTGTGGAGTGCTATCAGCTGGGGGCTGTGGACTTCATCTCAAAGCCTTTTGTTGAGGAGATCGTCCGCAGGCGTGTTGAGAATATCGTTGAGCTTTATATGTCCCAAAAGAGCCTTGAGCTGAAGATCGACTCTCAGACCGAGCAGATAAGAGACCAGAATATGAAGCTTCGCTACCTTAACGAAAAGATAATCGAAAATCTCAGCAACATCGTGGAGTTCCGTAACCTTGAAAGCACCACCCACGTTGAAAACATCAAGAAGATAACGGGAATAATAGCTCACTGCATTAAGGAAAATTACCCCGTTTATGACCTTACAGATGACGAGATAGACATTATCATTCAGGCATCAGCCCTCCACGATATCGGCAAGATATGCATTCCCGACAACATTCTTCTCAAAGCGGGCAGGCTGTCCGAAAAGGAATTTGAGCTTATCAAGTCCCACACCACAAAGGGCTGCGAGCTCCTTGCAAAGATGACCGATATTCAGGACGAGAAATACTCCGAAATGAGCCGTGTCATATGCCGTCATCACCACGAAAAGTATGACGGAAGCGGTTATCCCGACGGACTTAAGGGCGATGATATCCCCATTGCCGCCCAGATAGTTTCCGTTGCCGATGTTTACGATTCCCTTGTAAGCAAGCGTGTTTACAAGAATGCATATGACCCTGCAAAGGCTTACAATATGATAATGGACGGGGAATGCGGCGTGTTCTCCCCCAAGCTTCTTGACTGTCTTTCCAAATCAAGAGAGCAGCTTGAAAAGCTCTACGGTGTAAAGCACGTGAGTGAAAGCGAAAATAATGATAACTGATATGAGCCCGATGTCCCGAAAGGATATCGGGCTCAGTTTTCAGAAAAAATGATGACCTTTTTCTGAAAAATAACTGTGAAAGACAACATCTCCCTTTTGCGTGATATATTATAGATAATATTAACAATTGTGCTGTTATAATTTTGTGCAATATCAACCCACAAACAAATTTTTTGTACTTTTTTATAAAAACACAAGACAAAAGCTTTTTTTTATGTTATAATTATACTAATGTAATATTTATATCCGAAAGGGAGTGTGCAGAGTATATGACCTTTGAAAAATCCTGCGGTGCCATAGTTTACCGCAAGCACCACGGGAACACCGAGATATTGCTCATAAAGCATATCAACAGCGGTCACTGGTCCTTCCCGAAAGGGCATATGGAGCAGGACGAAAGCGAGACCGAGACCGCTCTTCGGGAAATAAAGGAGGAAACAGGGCTTGATGTCCTCCTCGACCCCACGTTCAGGGAAAGCGTGACCTATTTCCCGAGAAAGGACACTCAGAAAGTGGTGGTCTATTTCATAGCCAAGGCAAAGACCTATGACTATACGCCCCAGGAGGACGAGATCGCCGAGATACGCTGGGTGGACATCGGCTACGCCGCCACAATGCTCACCTATGAGAATGACAAGACCATAGTAAATAAGGCAAGAACAGCGATATGTCTGTGAAACTGTACCGTCAGCCAGATGCCTATGACCGATGACAATCGGTCGTAAGCATTATGCCGGCGGTATTTTTATTTAAAAATTAATATAAAAAAATCAAAAAACCACTTCCATTTTGAAAGTTAATTTGGTATAATATAAGGGTGCAGACTTTTTCGTTAAAAAGAAAGAAAAATATTCTGAGAAAGGAACAACAAAAAGATGACGCATAGCAAAATTAAGACCCTGTCGGTCATAACAGCCGCCGCAGTGCTGATGAGCCTGCTGTGTACCCTGTTTTCATATACAGCCTCAGCCATAACCTTCACCCCGAACTTCACCATTTCCAGCGAAGCGGCGGTGATGATAAATCTTGACAAGGACACTGTGGTGTATTCCAAGAATGCGGACAAGAAAATGTACCCCGCATCTCTCACCAAGATAATGACCGCTATGGTGGTGCTTGACAATGTGCAGGATCTTGACAATACATACTTTGAAGCTCCCCTTGCGGTGTTCGACGAGCTCTACGGTCAGAATGCATCGGCTGTGGGACTTGAAAGGGGCGAGGTGGTCTCAGTCACCGACCTGCTGTACTCCCTGATGCTGAAATCCGCCTGTGAATCCGCAGGAATACTCGCATACCACGTGGGCGGCGAAAGCACCGCAAATTTCGTTGATATGATGAACGCCAAGGCAAAGGAGATCGGCTGCACCGGCACCAATTTCGTAAATCCCCACGGTCTTTACGATGACAAGCAGTACACCAATGCAAATGATATGGCGCTCATTGCGGAATATGCCGTTAACAACTACCCCAAGCTGGTGGAGATAGCCACCACACCCGAGTATGATATGCACGCAACCAACGTCCACGAAGAGGGCTGGGCACATATATATCATACAAACAGTATGCTCAACCGCTCCAGCAGCTACTATTATCAGTACGCAAAGGGCTTTAAAACAGGAACTCTTGACGAATCGGGCAGAAATCTTGTGACCCTGGGCTCCCGTGACGGCAATAATTACCTTATCGTAACTCTTGGCTCACCGATGTACGATGAAAACGGCGAATCCGTATATCTCCACTATGAGGACCACAAAAACCTCTACGAATGGGCATTCGAGAATTTTGAATACAAACAGATAGTCCAGTCAAACCAGGAAATAACCGAGCTTCAGGTACGCTTCGGTGAAAGCAGCGATTTTGTCCGCCTTGTTACATCGGAAAGCTACAGCTGTATGTGGCTCAAGACCGTTGACACCTCCCGCCTTACCGAAAAGATAGACATTGACCAAAGCCTTTTAAATGATGACGGAACTGTCACCGCTCCCATTTCAAAGGGGCAGATATTCGGAACATATACCCTTACAATGTCGGGCGAAGAGGTCTGCTCAGTTCCTCTTGCGGCGCAGGACGATGTAACGCTTTCTCAGCTCGCATACAGCTGGGACAAGGCAAAGCAGTTCATATCCTCAGGCTGGTTCGTTGCAGCAGCAGCCATTGCCGCCGCCCTTATCGTTATCTACAGCATCATCGTAGCAGCGTCCAAAAAGAAGAAAAGGCACAGAAAAGTCAGAAGGAAAAGAAAATTCTGATCGAGGAGAGTCAGGCAATGTCCCGAAAACTAAAAAAGGCTCTATATCCCCTGCTTGCGGCAGTTATCACGGCTGCCGCCGCAGGGGCTTTCTGCCTTTTTGCGGGTGAGCCCCCCGAAAACGGCAGCGCTCTCATATATTTCACCGCCGCTGAAACGGGAGAGGGAGTTGTGGACACAGGCATTACCCGAAGCGTTTCCGCCCTCAGAAAGGTCGTTATGAGCGAAGATGTTCTCACCCGTGCAGGGGATATTTCAGGTCTGAAAGCGAATGAGCTGAAAGCCGCTCTGTCTGTGGAAAGGCTCGGCAATTCATCGGGAGCGGAGATAATCGTAAGCGGTCTTGACTCCCCCGAGGAAGCCCCCATAATCCTTATAAATATCCTGAACATTATTGACGGAAATAAGGACATCCCCCCCTTTGAGGTAATATCCTGCTTTGATAAGACCGCCGCCCCTGCCGTTTCCCCTGTGACCGTAATGCTATCCGCAGGACTTGCGGGAGCACTTGCCTGCTTCCTCGTTCTCTCACTTTCGGGCAGAGAGCGCCAAAAAGAATACCGCCCCGAAAAGGCTGACACGGACAATGATTATCACTACAATCTTTCAATGCAGGAATATATAAAAGATGCCTGCCGCTCATCGGTAAATCTCGGGGCATTGCCCCTCTCAGCCCCCGAGGGACTTGAAAAAAGCGGATATATGGAAGCCGCTGAACAGCTTATCAGTGCAGGGGGCAGCAATAAGCCAAGGATAATTGCAGTAGCGGCAGATGCCTGCACCCCCGCAAAGGGCATAAACCCCGTTACGAAAATAACCGCCTATCTTGCCTGCGCATTTGCGGAAAAGGGGCACAGAACTGCGGTCATAGAATGCCGCCTCCGCTCCCCCGAAACAGCGGAATTTTTCAGGATATCTCCCGACAAGGGCGGATATCACGGGGGACTTACCGACATCATCACGGGAAAATGCACCGTCTGGGACGCTCTGACCATAAATGCACGAAAGGGCGTTGACGTGATATCCGACACAAAGGGTACGAACGCATCAGCCGCAGTTTTCGCATCACCCGAGTATGACAGGCTTATCGAATATCTCTCCGCACAGTATGACACCGTCCTCCTCTGCGCCCCCAAAGCCTTTGAGGGCAGCGAGTGGCAGTGCATAACAAAACGCTGCACGGGCATTGTCACCCTATGCAGCGAAGATGAAATATCTGCCGATACCGCAAAGGGCATTCTGGATCTCAGAAACGGCTTCACCGCCCTTTGCACGGTAAAAGAACAGCAGCCCGACAAGCAATAAAGGAGCAGTATGAAAACATTCGTTACCCCGCTTACCCCGCCATATGAAAAAGCAGGCATAAACGGCAAAGGGCTGTCCCCCTCCCTTACCTGCCTTATCCACGACACCGACCCCGACAGAAAATATCCCGCTGTAATAGCCGTCCCCGGCGGCAGCTATGAGCACTGTTCAAAACGAGAGGGAGAGCCCTGCGCCGCAAGGTGGTATTCCTACGGCTACAATGGCTTTGTCCTCGAATACAGCTGCGTTGACAAGCCCTTTCCCACAGCACTTACAGAGCTGGCGGCAGCGGTGGAATACATCAGAAAGAACGCAGATGAGCTTCACTGCAACGGCACTGTAATTCTCTGCGGCTTCTCCGCAGGTGGACATCTGAGCGCAAGCCTAAGCGTTCATTACAAGCGCTATGAGCAGCTTTTTTCTGAGAATATCCGCCCCGACAAAACGGTTCTCTGCTACCCTGTCATAACCGCAGGAAAATACACCCACCCGCTGTCAGCCAAAAATATTGCCCCCACCGATGAGCTGAAAGCCCTTGCGAGCCTTGAAAACCACGTTTCGGAAACCACTCCCCCCACATTCATCTGGCACTGCGCCGATGATAATGTCGTCCCCGTGAAAAACAGCCTTATGTTTGCGGAAGCGCTTTCGGAAAATAACGTTCCCTTTGAGCTGCACATTTTCCCCAAGGGCGGTCACGGCATTGCAATGTGCGATATCACGACTATCAGGAACAATGACCCGAGATATCTGAACGACACGGCGGCACAGTGGTTTGAGCTGGCGCTCCGCTGGGCAGACAGAAATGACGGCTGATGCAGCTTATTTGCTTAATTATTCTTTATATTTTGGATAAATATTGTAGGGGACGGGTTTCCCGTCCCGCAGTTACCAACATCATTTAAAAGAACGGAACGTGAGACCCGTAACACTAATAACCAATTGTTCTATAGATAAAGCCGACAGATGAAATAAGCCCAGTCTGGGAAAGCGACCGCAGGCGGGCTTTGCGCCCGGCAAGAGAGTGTTGCTTTATAAAGCAACCTGATGACGAATGGGCTTATTTCAGCCGAGGTTTTGTCTATAGGTTAATTGGTTATTAGTATTAGTCATCAAAAAAATCCGAGAAAATTTTTCCGTGTATCAAAAAAGCTTCCGTGCTAATAATAGTATTACGCCAAAGTACACAGGCATTTGCGGTTTTCCTGATGCAGGAACAGATCCCTGTGCATTTGGGCGATAATATAAATATTTCGGAGGATACGGAAATGACTAAGAATTCTTCTATCAAGTGCGATGTAACAAGCTGCAAGTACAATCTCGAGAACGAGCACTACTGCTCACTGGAGAGCATCAAGGTAGGCACACACGAGGCTAACCCCACAGTTCCCGAGTGTACCGACTGTATGTCCTTTGTATGTAAGTGCGGCTGTCAGTAATTATCCGAAACTGAAATGAAAAAACGGACATCTGTCTTATCACAGATGCCCGTTTTTTATACTAATAACCAATTGTTCTATAGATAAAACCGACAGATGAAATAAACCCGGTCCGGGAAAGCGAACGCAGGCGGACTTTGCTCCCGGCAAGGGAGTGCTGCTTTATAAAGCGTCCGAAATTTTTTATCCGAACTGTCACTTGCTGTTTCTTAAATTCTGCCTGTATTTTTCAGAGTTCCAGTTAAGAAGGAAGCTGCATTCATCATCATCGAAACAAACGAGAGCTTCATCTTTCAGATAAAGCCTGGCAGTAAAATTCAGAACGCTTTCACATTCCTTTGCAGCTGTCATATTGTCAGCAATAATATATGCCTCACCGTCATTAATAACGACTTTGGGCAGACCGTTTTTTTCATAAAAGTCATTAAGGGCTCTGTGCGTGTCCCCATTGTCGTACATAAACTCTTTGCCGCAATAAACAACGCAGTCAGGTGAAAATTTAAACCTCCAGATACCTCCGCTTGTCTTTATTGCTCTTTGTATGTCAGGATATTTGCAGCGATATACTATCTTGTTTTTATCAATACCGTGTACCTCATTAAAAAGCTTCATACTGTATAAATATCCGTCAGTGTCCATATCAAGGTATCTGCATATTTTCAGTATAACATCTGTATGCAGTTTGATCGCTTCTTCCGCACTTGCCCCTGAAACAACAAGTCCGTGATTTTTCATAAATATGATATTGCTTTCGCTGCATTCGGAAACTGCCCTGTAGTATTTTTGGGCAAGCTTTATTCCGGGTGTAGCGTAATCAACTATTACTGCCGAGGGAAACAGCTTTTTCAGTATTTCAGCACCATTTTCGGCAGCCGCAAGCAGTGTTGCGCAAAATGGGTGAGAGTGGATAGTATAATCATTTGTTATTGCGTGGAGAAATGTTTCGATAGATGGTTTTTTGCCTTCTATAAGCGAATCCTTTAAAATTTTCTGCTCGTCGGAATAATCGACCTTGTTATTTCGGAAATACTCACAGATCATCTGATGATCCACAACCGAATATCCGTTTGTCTCCGTGACTTCTGTAAGCTGGTAGCCGGAGGATTTTATGAGCATATACTGTTTATCAAGCTTAACAGAGGTGTTTCCGCCGCCTGCCTGTACAATATCCTCGTCCTGACCTATTAATTTGGATATCTCCGAAAGCTCCGAAGCTTTGGTCATATTTATGTTCATTCTGATTTTATCCTTTCAAATTCAAATAAAGTACTTTTTCCATCGCTCAATATTATAATGCTTGGTACATATTGCATCAGGAGCAAGACCGTTTTCCTTAAGATATTTTCCGTATTCATCAATACACTCGGGCTGACCCTGAAGCTCAGGCGAAACGATGCACAGCTTGTATCCCAGCTCCTTCAGCTCGGAATAATTCTCCTTGTTCAGCGGCATTTTGGTAAAGCAGTCCACCCATACCCAGTCAACTTTCCCGCTGAGGGAACGGATAGTATCAAGTCCTTCAAATTCGGAAAAACGGACTGCAAAATTCCGATTGCCCTTGCAGGACATTAAATATATCATCGGGAAAGAGCTGTCCAGAAAGAAGTATTCCCTGACATTATACCTGCCTATAAGCTCTAAGGCTTTTTCCTCGATCCTTTCGCTCTTCACGTTCATTATCATAAGTCCGTGCTTATAATTACGGAGATACTGCTCAAAATCCTCTCCCGCCGTAAACGGGTCGTGTTTGATATAAATACTGCCGTCAATATTATCCCTCAGGTCAAGCTCAACACCATAGCATTCAGGGATATTTTCCAATTCCTCGGAGGTATTTATTCTGTGGCATATATATATCATTATCAGTTTCTTCCTTTCATCTGCTTACTGAAATCAATAGTACGCTTAATAAATTTTATCTTAGCTCCAAGACCTGTATTCCATTTTGATACGCCGTTGATCCTTTCGGGAAAAACCACATCAAATCTGATAACATTGTACTTATTTTTCTTTGCCAGATACAATGCATAAAGGTCAAGGGAAAAATCAAAGGGAGGATCGTTCCACGACATAAAAAATTCTCTGCTGAACATATTCGGCTGGGCATTTATATCGGAAAGCTTCTGCCCCAGATAAAGAGATTCAAAAATGCTCATACCGTTTGTAAAGAACATATCAAAAGCACTTCTGCCCTTTCTGTTGCCCTTTACATAGACTTTTTTATTATAATTTTCACTGATTATAATATCAATTGCTTTTATAACATCACCGGGGTCGGTCTGCATATCAGCGTGAGTCCAGCCGATAAAATCGCCGTGAGAATATTTCAGACCCGTTATGATGCCATAGCCATAGCCACGGTTCACATCTACCTTCACAGTATCCGCAAAGGGATATAACGGCAGCAGCTCAGCAATTATTTTGTCCGAACCGTCTGTGGAACCGTTATCGACAAGAACCACTTCAATATCACTTCTTTTTTCTATTACTTCAGAAAATCTTTCGAGGATAAGCCTGATATTTTCTTTTTCATTATAACAAGGAATAACAACAGAAAACTTCATTATTTAAATGCCCCTCCGTATGCTCAAAGGTTACTGTCAGATAACTTCTTTCTGAAAACGAAGAACTTCTGACCGAGAAAATTTATTATTGTGCTTGTTCCGGTGGCACAGAGAAACGCCAAAAGGTTTATGCCGATAATTTCAAGCACCCCATAATTCACAAGGGTGTTCACAACTGCCGAAAATGCGTAAAGGGCGACAAATTTCAATATCTCAGCAATGCTGAACCTTTTGCTTTCAAAAGTCCAGAGCTTGTTTATAATAAATCCCACAGCAGCTCCCGCAACATATGATACAGCCTTTGAAAATGACAGCTCCGCACCTGCATATAAGAGTATATGATATACCGTAAAATCAGTAAGGACAGCGCTTCCGCCGCCCACAAGAAATTTAAGTATTTCTTTTATATTAAAATCAGTTTTTTTCATACCTTATCCTTTCAAGAATACGGGAAAGCTCTCCGAAATCACAGGCGTGGTCGTATTCACTGGTTTTGCTTCCAAACAGAATGCCGTGTATCCCGACCTTCCGGGCACCCAGTATATCCTTTTCAACGCTGTCACCGATCATTACGGCTTCATCGGCAGGAACATCAAGCTTTTCGAGAACAGTTTCAAACATTTTTCTGTCAGGCTTTTCGGCACCGACCTCTTCACTTGTCACAAGCATATGAGGGAGCTTTCCAAGACCAAGCTTTACAAGCTTTCTGAGCTGTATATCGGCGGTAAGATCTGTGCAGAAAGCAATGCGTATTCCGCTGTCTGCAAGCTCATACATAAGCTTTTCAGCGCCGTCAAAAAGCTTCATAACCGAAAAATAATTGTCCCAGTAAGCATTATAAAGCTCAATAACGGCTGTCGGGTCATATATGCCGAAGCTTTCACAGATATGCTGTGAATAAAGCATTCTGTTATGACAGGCGGCTGTTCCACTGTTATTTCTTTTTACATAAGCCTTGGCAGCGCTGAGCAGTAAAATAAACTCTTCTTTTGTCAGGTAATTTTTTGATAACAGATATCCGTACATTGCCTGCTCACCCTTGTTATTGCATACATCATAAGAATAAACAGTATTATCAATATCAAAAATTACAGCTTTCATTTTACACTCGCTTTCATCTTATTTATTATTGTTTTTATAATGATAAGCTCCTGAATGAAGTCATCAAGATCCCTTGATGTTTCGGATATATTGAACAGCTCATACATATCATCAATGACCATATCATAAATATACGAATAATTTATTTCCCCGTCAATTTTATTCTGTGATGGATTGTATTCTATGATCTGATATTTGCAGTCATCGGAAAAGGTGTATTTGATAGAAAGCCCTGCATTGTGCAGAAGCGTTACGATAAGTTCAATATCGGTCCTGGTGCTGACCAATGCTCTGAGACCTGTCCGTGAGTTATCTCCCTCATCTATAAAATGATAAAAGATCACATCTGCATACTGCTTTTGCGGGAAGATATACTTTTCCGCATCAGCCTTTCGGCTTTGTATCTGCGCATATATTTCTTCCTTTGAATGATGACGCTGAGAAGAGTCTCTCTGTTCCTTCCACATACAGCGCAGTTCTTCCTGTGCGTCCATATAAATTTTCAGGTCAATGCATTCCCTGAGCTGGGGAAGGTAAAATGTATGCAGACCGCTTATGGAAATAAATCTTTTTGGAAGCAGTGTATAGCTCTGAGTAAACTTTCCCGTGGAATGGTCATAATCCACTCTCTGCACAGGCTGATTGTTTCTGAGGTTTGAGATATCCTCCGCCTGCCTGTAAAGGAAATTTGCTTTAGGATTAAGATGCGTGAAATCGTTCCAGTTTTTATCCAGCCTCTCCCATTTATGGTCGCCGTCGCCTTCTATCATACAGAAGTTTTTCTCACCTGTTATATTGCACAGTCTCTTTTGCATACAGCTTTTACCGGTGCTGCTGTCACCGCATATTCCGATAACGAAATGCTTGTCGTGAAAGTTAAAGATAGAATTGCTCTTTATGCCTGACATAAACATTTTAAAAATAATAAATACAAGAGAGCAGGTCATAGCTGTAAATGCGATATTTTTGAATGTTTCATCGCTTATTTTCAGACTGCTGCAATCAACATTAAGGAAATACAGATCGCACACTCCTGCTCTTGTGTGGAAGAACAGGAAATAGATTATATAGCTCAGCTGTAGGAAAATGTAAGCAATGATGCTGTCCATATAACAGTTTTTATTGATAACATATATTGATACAAAAGGAACTATCCAGACATACCAGCCGGGCATAGGAACACATAATGCAAGAAAGACAGCAAAGATCGTTCCGCCGAAGCCGAAAAGCAGATCCTTGTTGAGAATATTCAGATTTATCAGATAAAGATAAATAAAGCCAATTGCAAATAAAGATATATAGAGCCTGAGATTATTGAACGGAAAATAAAGGTCAAAAAGTGTTCCCGCTTCACTTGTAAAAATAACGCCATCAGTAAATCCGGGACCCGCAAAAGGCATAATGATGAGTATTACCGCAGCACCCATTACAGAAAAATAATGCAGGGCTTTGCCGATGCCAAAGCGCTTGTAAACATAGATCAGAATAAGGGGGATAACAGCTGCTATATGAAGCTTGGTCATAATTGAAACAGCTGCACACAGTGCCGAAAGGATAAAATATGACTGCTTATAGCGCCCTGAAATAAAATAAAGGGACAGCGTAATAAACATCATCGGGATAATGTCAAGCTGACTATGCATAAATGTGGCATAAAGCATAACAGGTGACAGGTAATATATAAACTTCAATGCTGTCTTTTTCCCCGGGTCCTTTACAATTTTCAGAAGAATGATATACTCGGCAAGGTCTGCAAACAGCAGCGGTATTTTAAACAATATATTATGTATAAACAACGGTGCGTCGGAAAAAATGCGGCAAAACAGCATACCTATGCTCATTATATAAAGCATCGCAGGAGGATAGGGGAAATTGATAGTCAGACCATTGTCATAATAATACTGATAGGGATCAAACCGCCCGCTTCCCAATCCGTCAAACCAATCCGATATAAAAGGTTCAAACATTTTATTCTGATAATCGGAAGAAAAAAGTCCTGTCAATACAATTTTCGCAATAAATATCACTGCCGCAAAAACAAACTCTGCATTTATGTATTTGGGTATTTTTGATTTTTGTTCTGTCTGAAAATTTTCCGACATTTTTATCCCTCATTTATATACGCTTATTTGGCATAAAAAAACCGCTGTTTATAAAGTCCTGCCAGTAATGAACGGTTTTTTCGTAATTCTCATAATCAGCAGGTGTTCCCCAGCAGATATATTTATCGACCTCAAGGACTTTTACCCTGAGATCTTCCGCAACACAGTAATCAATTACTTTGTCAACGTAAAATTCGCCGTTTATGCGGTCATCCAAAGCTATCATTTTTTCCGCACACCTTACAAAACCGCTGCCTTTTCTGAACCAAAATGATGAAACAATGGCGTGATCGTTCATTGGGTCGTCTGAAATCGCCTTTTTCACCGAGACACCGCTTACTGTCCCATTTTCGTCAGCTTTTACCCAGCCGTATGCATCAGGGTTGCTGAGCACACAATCATTATGGCGATATGTAAAAACAAGCACATCTGAATTATCACTTAAAGCTGAAAAACGATCGGGTGAGACCGCCATTCCGTTGTCGCAGCCGCCTATAAACAGCGGTGCATCGTTATTTATAATATCCTTTGCCAGCAGACACGTACACGCCTGTCCCTCTGTCAGGTGATCGACTCCTATGAACTTAGCATCGGGGAAATGATCGGATACTTCGGATATTATCCCGCTTCCGTTTTCATTTCTGTAAATAAAGATGATATTTCCGCTTCCTGCTGCACTTATTATATCCTTTACCGCAGCTGCCACCATAGGATAGACCTTTCCCGTGTATCTGTCTGTTACGGGTATAAGCGGCTTGCTGATTTTATAGCCTGCGTCAGCAAATCTCTGACCTGCTCCCGCCATAGGTATAAGAATGTTCATCATACTTTTTCACCTCTCAATGACTCGGTCCAGAACAGATAATCCTGCATATCTTCGGGCGTACCCCACTGACAGAAATATTTTACATTTGCAGGGACCCATACTTTGAGACCGTCTTTGACCATAAAATTATACGGCAGGCTTGCATAGTATTCACCGTTAATGGAGAGGTCGCTTTCCACAAGCTCTGTACAGTATTTTTTCATTACAGCCCCGCTGCTGAAATAGTAGACTCCGGGCGAATGGAACGCCTTTGTTTTATCCTTTTCAAAGGAAAATTTTTCACGTATCTCAATAAGATCCTCATTTTCATCTCTGAGGCACGATGCATATAAATTCTTTTCAATAAGCAGATGGGGGTGAAATCCCGTATAGCAGGGTATTGCTCCGAAGCACTTTCTTTCCGACACATCACGGCAGAATTTTTCGTAATCCCACGTCATATAAAAATCACAATAGTTTATGATACAGGGTTCATCATCATCTATCAAAGCTCCTGCTCTGAGTACATCATATACAGGACCTTTCTTCACCCAGTTATCTATGGAAGCGATCTTGCAGTACGGCGCTATTCTCATTAACGTTTCTTTAAGCTCAGGTATTGTATCGAGATGTTCTTTGCGGCATACAAAAAGGAAGTCCGTTCCCTTCGGATACATACCTTTAACTATCCATTCAATTATCGGAATATTCTGCACCTTTATGAGAGGTTTCAGGTCTTTATAGCCTGCGGCAATAAATCTGGAACCATAACCGGTCATAGGAATAATTATTTTCATTATACTTCATTCCTTTTGCATTTTTTTATATGGATAAAACCGAAATAACAGATCAGCCCCAATGCCAAAATGACATTGACCGCCTCTGAGACAGATGCAGCGGTGCAGACGATATCATCGTAAGATATACAGATACGTCCGCTGCCCACCGTATTGTTTATAAGAATGTTTCCGTCAGGTGTTTCCGATGTCATCAGCTCATAAGCCGAGCCGCTTTCATCAATGAGGCGGGCTGTAATGTTTTTGTTGTATGCGAAAGACAGAATGTAGTTCTGAGCCTTGTCTGCATCAAATGAAAGCTGATCCATACGCTCGTCATAAAGAGCGACATTCTCTCCGTTTTCAGCAGTGCATATACTGTCAGTGCCGCTCAGCACCAGAACATCAAAGCTTTCATTGACATTGATGACCTTTTCAATGCTGATATTATCCATCTGAGCAATTACATCTTCAACAATTTCATAGTTGGTTTTGCCTGTAATAAAGTAACGCTTTCCATCATCGGAAAAGGCATTTTCTATAAAAAGGTACTTTACACTGTTATTTATAAGCTGCTGTTCAAGCCTTTTTACAGAGTTCGGATCGGAGTTATTCTCATAGAAATCGTCCATCTGACCTGCATTTGCATAAATTGTTGTAACATTTTCGGGGTCATACAATTGATCGAACTGTTCTTGTACGTCTTCACTGAGCGATATTTCATATGCAGACAAACTGAATGTTCTTATGTATGCAGGTAAGTTCCTTATCAGCGCTTTTGACGGCTCAAATGTTATTTCAGCAGTACCGCCCTTATCAAGCAGGCATACCGCTCTGTAATTTTTAAGATCCATATTATTCTGAGCTATCATATTCTCAGCATAATCCTTTTCTTCGGAATATGTTTTGTTAACATCAGGTGCAAATATTTCATTTGTGTATTTATATGTAAAGAAATTATTTACAATTCCTATACCGACAAGAACAGATGAGATAACAAGCACAGCTTTTCTTCTTTTTCCGCTCATTTTTGAAACTGCTATACTTCCTGCCGCTGATATGAGTGGGATAATTACAAAAAATGCTTTGAATAAATATCTGAACTTGTTTACAACAGGTATTACCGATAAGATGACCGAAGTAAATGTTTTTGCCATATAGGTTATAAAAAATACGACAGTAATTCCGATTCCGATAGTTACAGCCTTTATATGATCCTGTCCGTCGGGATTTTTTATACGCTCCAAGACGTATTTGACCATATCAACGATCCTGTATGCAAAAGACTTTTTTTCTTCTGAGGATATTTTGTTTCTGTAATCCTTTATAACAAATACCAGCCATATCAGAATAGCCGCAAACGGAGCTCCGCAGAAGCATATATATTTGTCTGTTCTGTTCATAACACCGGGAACAAATACAGAACCGAAGAAATCAATGCCAAGTGCTTCAAGCAATGCCGATGGATACAGTGAATCAACAAACTGAGAAAACAGATAGTAAGGGAAATTCAGAAATTCAATTCTTGTATCATCTAAACCAAATGATGAAGCTGCATTTATGCACAAGAGAAACAGAGGTGCAGATAAGCATAATCCAACAGCAATATTGCAGATCGCCTTTTTTATGTATTTCCTTTGACAAAAGGCTATGATCGCCAAGGCTGTAAAACAGTACACTATATAGCTGAAAAAGGTATATTGAATATTTCCGCAGTAAAGCTCTGCTGACAAAATTATGCCCACCGCAAAATATCCCGCTTTATTATCATATGTTTTTAAAAGCACATACAGCATCAACGGAATAAAGAGGTAATTATTGAATACATAATACCAATAGCCAAAAGCAAAGAATGCACTGCATGATGAGAGCATTCCGACTGCAAGCAGTGAGCAGACTTTATTCAGCTTAAAGCTGCGGCATAAAAGATACATAAAGCTGTTGCCAAGTGTTATGCATAGGCATATATATACTGCGATCGTATTTGTTTTTATGGGAGTAAAGTGTGCTATACTGTATGAAAGCAGCATCACAGGATTTGTTGTTCCGTAATACCCCGGTTCTGTTATATGCAGCCCTTTGGCAAGGTAAAAATTACAGTCAGGCATTTTTCCTGTTTCAAAGAACTGCTCATATGCCTTTTCAATGATCGGATACCACTGCGTTCTGTTGTCATCAGATAAAAACGCTTCAGGTGCTCCTGCAGTCCATATTATAAATAGCAGTATTGAAACAGCGGTGATCGCCAAAACAATATATCTGTCTTTAATTTTCTCCATCTCTTATGTCCCCCCGAAAGCCAAAGATAACATTTTGTTTAAAAAAACATACTTTTATTATATATCAGAAATGATTTAATGTCAATATTGGTTTGAAAAATTGTCAAAATTGAAAATGGCAACAACCAGGTGTTTGCTGCCAAGATACATATATTGATACTTATTTAAACCGAAACAGAGTTCATAAAAAATCCCCTGCAAATGACGCATTTACGCCATTTGCAGGGGACAGATCGGTGCCGCTGACCGGACTTGAACCGCAAAAAACAAAATTCAATTTATACCACAAGTCGGCGCAAACGGCTATTCTGCGAGGTTTACAGCAACATACATCGATCGGTTCTTTTGGATCATTATATGTTTTTTCACATCTTTAATGACCAAATAAAGACCAAAGGCCAAGGCATATTTCTGCATGATACACTCCGCTTGAATCGTTTTGATTTTTGCGGATATTTATTTTTTTAATGAATACGTTCTGTTCCTGTTTCCGCCGTTTGCAACGAGAATATCCTCGTCTATCAGTTCATATATCAGCTTTTTGACTCTCGTTGATCTAACTCCGAGCAGGTCGCAAAGCTCACTGCTTTTAGCTGAACCGTATTCCCGTATAAATTCAACGATCATATTTTTTTGCTCTGTATTCTTTTTTGAGTTTATCGTCGCTTTTTTATCGCCGCTTTTTGCTGTTTCAATGTCAATGCGGAAATCGCCGGGATTTGATATCTGTATCTGATCCTGTTTCTTTATAACAACTATCCCTTGTCTGCCATAGTAATCAGCGTTGATCAAACAATTTGCAAGAGCCTCTCTTATTGCCGAATGTTTGATGTCAATAAGAGAGATTTCGATTTATGATATTATAAAATATTCACTTAATATCATATCATCTTAATCAAATGAGCCCTACTAAATTACCAAACATTTACAGCTTATCCAGTTCATCCATCATTGCAGGGCGGTTCCGGTACTTTTCTCTCCATTCTTCTGTAATTTGTCCGACAATCTTTGTTCCGCCCGATATTTTCTTCATTCTTCGCATTATTGCTACCATATTTGAGTAGTTCTTACGGTTCCCAGAAATCACCGACATTTTATAAAGCTCGGTCTTGTATTTGTTCAGAAGCTGTTCGGGATAATTCTTTTTTAACACCGTTTCATATTGTTCAAGCATATACAAGCCATTGCTTTTCAGTACACATTCAAGCAGTCTGTCATACAATTTTTCTTCCTTATAATATTCTGCTTTATCGGTATATTTCGGCAGCTTTTCAAATATTTTTTCACGCAGTTCTGACCATTCGGTATCGGAATATTGTCCCTTTAATTCCCTATAAAACTCCATATCACCGACATCGGTTTCAAGTACCAATGTCCATAGCTGTTCTATATACGCAGCCTTGTTTCCTGCCAAAAGATAAATATCCTTTTTCCTTCTGCTGTAATCCGAAACAAGACCACGGTATTCCTTATCTTCCGAAATGCCCTCGTCAAGAAGCTCTATTGCCTTGCCATACTCTTTTTTCCGTATGCAGCTTTCTACATACATTTTTCTTACATCGGAATATTTTCGATATTCCCGGAGCGCATTTTCCGTCTGCCCGTCTGACGAATTTATCTTCATAATCATATCCAGATATCTGACCGCCCACTTTCCGGCAGCATATTTTCTGTTCCAATCGGAGTCTAACTTCTCCGACCTGTCGATCATATCCTTGAAGAAATTCAGCTTATCCTGTTCAAATTCCTTTTCATTAAAAGCGTCTGCAATGATCTGCTCAATATATTCCTCAAGATTGTCAATGGAAGCTCCATCTGTGTGAGAAGTAAACCATTCAAACATTTTTCGCTTGTCATCAGGTGCAGCTGTTTCAATAATTTCTGCCCACAGCTGATAAATGTCGTTTCCAAGCATTCCTGTTCCACCCTCGGAATCGTCTATATCCACATTACCGACAACGACAAAAATATAACTAAGTATTTCAAATGCGCTCATGTAATTATTATTGCCGATCATCGGACGTATATCTTTATCAACGAGTTCCTCCAGCTCGGCAATAAAATCATCGGCTGCATAGTAATCTATAAAATTGTTTCTTCCCGAATACTGACGGACAATTGAGTCGATCTGTCTGAAATAGCCTTTCATATCTACTTCTGAGGACTTCCTGCTGATAGTATTATAAAACCGCAGACACAGCTTTTCGTTGTCGGTAAGGACATCGGCGAGAAAGGAACGGATATCATTCTCATCAGCTTCAGCGACCAGCCTTTCAACTGCCGTATGCTTTACCGCACGGCTCCTGACAGTATATGCAGGCTTGAACAGAATATCATTTTCATTTGTATCTGTTACGGAAGCATTTTTGTTTTCGGACCATTCATAAAGCACAGCTGCCATGTGCTTGCAGTATTCTCCGTCTGCGGCATAAGGGCAGGAGCAATACATATCTTCTATTTCGCCGTCTGATAATGTTATTTCCACTTCATAGCCCTCACTGCCCCAAACGACAGCAGTTATTAATTTATCCGAAATATCAATATCTTCAACAGTTCCTTCGGAATAATATTGATGCCCTCTGTCAAGTATAGTTTTCGAAAAAAATTTTTTCCAGTTCATAATAAACGATCCTTTAATAATATTGTATATGTTTAAACTTTAATTTGATTATATCATAAACTGAAAGTTCACGCAACATATTTGGGCAATAATGTTATTGCAGACAAGTCCCATATTAATAACAAAACTGCAAAGGCAATCTTCGCATAATCCATATACGCAAGATCATGATCGATTTTTAGTATCGGTAACACAAATCCCCCCGCCTGAATATAATAAACAAGACGGAGCATAAAGCTGCGTCTGAAAGAGGTGATCTGTGTGAATAAGCACATCATTGCTTTTGCTTCAGTGACCCAGGCGAACAAGGCTAAGTCGGTATTTGAACGATACGGGCTGAAAGCCGAGGTAAAAAGAACGCCGGGGACACTTTTTCGGGGCTGCGGATTCAGCGTTGCCGTTGAGGGACGCTCCGACAGGCTCGTAAAAATTATGGAGGACAACGGCATTTCATATAAATCCATCAGCAGTGCGCAGGGCAAATAATGACGGAGGGAATGATCTTATGTGATATATTTTGACAACGCAGCCACCACCTACCCCAAGCCCGAAAGCGTGAGGAGAGCGGCTGCGGAGGCTATCGTAAGATACGGCGGCAATCCCGGGCGCAGCGGGCATAAAATGTCAATAGCAGCCTCGGAAGCTGTCTATTCCGTCAGAGAAAAGGCAGGCAGATTTTTCGGGGCAGAGCCTGAGAACGTCATTTTCACCGCAAACTGCACCGAGAGCCTTAATATGGCGATAAAGGGGCTTGCGGAGCAGGAGCTCCGTGAGGGCAGACCCTTCCACGTCATAATCTCCTCGCTGGAGCACAATTCCGTGTTCCGACCCGTCCACGAGCTCACCAAAAGAGGGCTGTCCTACAGCATAGCCGAGGTATCGGCAGATGATACGGTGACCGTGAATAACTTTGAATCCCTTATAAATCCGCACACAAAGGCGGTAATATGCACCCTCGGCAGCAATGTCACAGGGCAGCTGCTGCCCTATGAACGGATAGGGGCAATGTGCCGCCGCAGACACATCTGCTTTGTTGGCGACGGAGCCCAGGTCTGCGGCGTTGTGCCAACAGATATAAAGCGGGATAATATCAATATCCTCTGTATGCCTGGGCACAAGGGGCTTTACGGCATCTCGGGAACAGGACTTCTCATAACCGACGGGCAGTATCCCATTTATCATATCCTGGAGGGCGGCACGGGCAGCACATCGCTTGAAGCGGAGCAGACCCCATTCCTCCCAGAGGAGCTTGAAAGCGGAACGGTAAACACCGTAGGCATTGTGACCGTAGGCGCAGGCATCGACTTTATCGGCAAAACAGGGGCGGAGCGGATACATTCCCGTGAAACTGCCCTCTGCGATCAGCTGATAAGCGAGCTTGACGGCGAAAGCAGGGTGCGGATATACAGGCGGGAGCGGTGCAGCTATCTTCCCATTGTGCTTTTCAATGTGGAGGGCATCGCTCCCGAGGAAGCTGCGGCATATCTGAACGATGGGGGCTTTGCCCTCAGGGGCGGGCTTCACTGTTCGGGACTCGCCCACCGCAGCATCGGAACTCTGCCCGACGGCGGAGTGCGGTTCTCCCCCTCCGTTTTCAACACTCCCGCCCAGACCCATATGCTTGCAAACGCTGTAAAAAGGCTGGCAAATTCAAAGAGATGACCAACACTTTCAGCATCATACCTCTGTTAAGCAAGGCAATATGAATATTCGCCGTTCCCTTTTATGGTGGGGGCGGCGAATTTACATAAGAATTTTGACATTGACAATAAGGTCTATTAAAATGTGCGGGACGGGAGACCCGTCCCCTACAATAAACCGAAATTATATAAAACAGACAGACCGCCCATACAGACGGTCTCTTTTCATACTAATACCCAACAAAATTAAAGAAAATATTAGATGAAAAATATGCAAGCAGTGCAAGAATATACACCCCAAAAGCCGCAGGAAATGACCTTGTTACATTGTCCGTTTTACTGCATTTGAGGTACAGAACCAAATTTGCCGCAAAAATCATCACCAGATCAGATATGCACATAAAGCCGAATATTTTCATATCAAAAATATCCACCGCCGACATTCCGTAATACATAAGAAAATCCACGTGAAAGAAAAGCAAAACAAAGAAAACCGCTATCCTTAAAATTGGCACGGCAATGCCCAGACAGAAGCTTGTCAGCAGTATTTTCCACAGCTCCACCCGTGAAAAAAGCAGGTACCCCACTGCAAAAACCGCCCCAAAGCATACAAGCGCCGACAGGAAAGACCTGCTCAAAAGCATTTCTGCGGTCAGATGAAAAGGAAAGCCTCCCGAAAACCAGCTCAGGAGCAAAAATGTTGTTATGATACCGAGTATCGTTCTCACAATAACACTTATGACCTCACGCCTGTCCTCAGCATTTGTATATTTGCCCACAGCCATTCCCCCTTTATTTTGTTATGATAATATTAACATAGTTATTCTTAAATGTCAAGTAAAATTCATTTTTTGATATGCTCATTATCGCAGAAATTATATATAAGAATTTGAACATCACAGAAAATGTTTGAAATCACACCTGTTTTTCCGTATGTATGCAAATAGACACATTTAAATTGTGCATATCTCCAAAAGCATATTATCACTGTTGACTTGTTTTGATAAATATGCTATTATATAACCAAA
This sequence comes from uncultured Oscillospiraceae bacterium, assembly GCA_934486875.1. Taxonomy (GTDB): domain Bacteria; phylum Bacillota; class Clostridia; order Oscillospirales; family Ruminococcaceae; genus Huintestinicola. The sequence goes on along the minus strand of CAKSPU010000001.1, from coordinate 12,625 downwards.
CAAATCAGAAGTTCAGAGCATAAGGCTTGCAAACGATTACAAATCAAATATGAATATTGGAGGAACCATAAAAATGAATTACAAAAAAATTCTGGCAGGAGCAATGGCTCTTACCCTCACAGCTTCCCTCACAGCCTGCGGAAGCGGCAGCGGCGAGACCGAGACCACCACAGCTGATGTGACCACAACCGCAGCTACCGAGTGGACAGGCGATAATGTTGAGGTCGATGCTCTTGACGAAACTCTTGACATTGATATCAACGGCAAAACTCTCAAATGGCTTGGGATCTATGACCTGAACCCTACCAACGACTCCCCCGAAAGAAGCCCCGAGCTTGCCCTTTTTGAGGATACCTACGGCGCTAAGATCCAATATATCCCCACCACAAGCGACAAACGCTTTGAGGATCTTGCAACAAATATTATGGGCGGCACATCTCCCGATATTTTTGCCTATGAGTGGAGGACCTTCCCCTGCGACATCTCCAAGGGTCAGTATCAGCCCATTGACTCTCTCGTTAACTGGGACGATCCCAAATGGGCAGATGTAAAGGACACCGCCGACAGCTTCATCTGGAAGGGAGAGCACTACATCGCACCTCTTGGCTACAGCTTCAACGACACTCAGGTGCTTATGTACAACAAATCCACCGTTCAGAACGAGGGCTTTGAGGATCCCTACGAGATGTATCTCAATGGCGAGTGGGACTGGAACGCATTCACCGATATGATGAAAACATTCGTTGAAAACGGCAGCAGCGACGGCACTGAAAGATACGGTATCGGCGGCTGGTGGGCAAACGCATTCGTTTACACCGCAGGCGAAACAATGGTAACATATGACGGCACAAAATTCGGCAACAATCTGAGAAGCGGCAAGATCGAGCGTGCTCAGAGCGTTCTTGAGGATATCTTCAAGAATAACCTTATCAAGCGTGGCTGGATCGGCGGCGAGTCTGCATTTGTTGATGACAGCCTCCTGTTCTACTCAATGGGCACCTGGGCTTACAATGCAGCAGCTCTTTCCGTTCCCGATGATGAGATACAGATCGTTCCCTTCCCCAAGGATCCCGATTCAGACAAGTACTACGTTTCCAACAAGGTATTTGCTTATATGTGGGTAAAGGGTTCTGAGAACGGCGACTGCGTAAAAGCGTGGTTCGACTGCAACAGAACCGTTAACTACGACGAAAAGTACACCGAAGCCACAAAGGAAAAGTACCTTACAAACAACCCCGGCTGGACTTCCGAAATGTACGATATCGCAATGGATTTCTATGATTCCGACAAGTTCACTCAGGCATATGATTACGGCTACGGTCTCAGCACACTTATGGCTGACGATGTAATGACCGTTCTTTACGAGGGCATTGCAAACGAGCAGTTTGAAAGCTGGGTACAGGCTCGTGAAGAGTACTATCCCATCGTTGACGAAGAGATCAACGTTTACAACAACGCAGAATAATCCCACATCTTAAAATAAAAGCAGTGCGGCACTTCATTCAAATGAAGTGCCGCACATTTTTTTATCAGAAATTGCTGCCGTTCCAGCCCCAGTGGTCGGTGAACATATAGCTTACGTAAACTCTGTCGGTGGATATCCCCAGGTTATCGAGCATTATCCCCGTGATGTTGCTTGTGAGGACACCGAGTGCGTTTTCCGAAGCTTTGCCGTAAATGCTGACCTCCACCATTGCCGCAGGGGCATCTGTACCCTTGAAATAAAGGCTTTTGCCGCCCTCTATCTCGGTCATAAGCCAGCCCTCGGATTTTCCCGGAATTGCGGTTATGGCAAGTCCGAGAGCGGATTTGATCTTCTCAGCCTTGTCCGACGTTACCTCTGCATTTGTGTTCACTTTTATAAATGGCATTTGCTTTTCCCTCCGTTATATTTTGATATCATTATTATATCATAAGTTGTGAGATTTTACAACATTTTACGGGACTGTTTTGCTTTACATTTTAACATTATTTACAGAATATAACATTCCTGATAAACAATCAACAGTTTTTGAAAAAGTGTTGAAAACCCGAAAATCAATAAAAATGCATAATTTTAAACAGGCGAAAAGCCGCTCCCAAAGCATTGATATCGCTATGGCGTAAAGTTATACAGCTTTACACCAAATACCTCATAAAAAATCCGCTCCCGATGTGTTCAGGAGCGGATTTTAAAGCTTTCAGGCATATTTTATTCGACAATAACAGTTTCCTTTTTCTCGGGAGCAGTCTCTTTAGCCTTTCCCTTGCAGAAATAATCAATGTATCTGTCGATACAGTGATCTACTATCTTGATGGCAGACTCTCTGTCCTTTATCTCATCAATGGCAGTTTCCTTGCCCTCAAGCTGCTTGTAGACCTTGAAGAAATGGGACATTTCCTCAAAAATGTGACGGGGCAGCTCGCTGATGTCACGGTAGCTGTTATAGGTGGGGTCATTGAAAGGGATAGCGATTATCTTATCATCAATAGCGCCGTTATCAAGCATTGAAATAACGCCGATAGGATAGCACCTTACGATAGCCATTGAGAAAATGGACTCGGAGCAAAGCACCAGAACGTCCAGAGGGTCTCCGTCCTCGGCGTATGTACGGGGGATAAAGCCGTAGTTTGCGGGGTAGTGAGTTGAGGTGTAGAGAACACGATCAAGCTTCAGCATACCTGTTTTCTTGTCAAGCTCGTACTTCATCTTGCTTCCCTTGGGGATCTCGATAACGGAGTAGAAGTTGTCCTTAACGATCCTGTCGGGTTCGATATCGTGCCATATGTTCATTGATATTATCATTCCTTTCGGATTATTTTCTGCGTCCATTGCGCCTTGATTCTTCGGTTTCCTTAATGATATAGGAGGGTCTGCCCTTTATTTCGGTGTACATTTTTGAGATATACTGTCCTGTTACACCCATACAGAAAAGCTGTATTCCGCCGATAAGGCATAAAAGGGCAACGATAACAGGATATCCCGTCATAGCCTCGCCGAATATCAGCGTTTTTATGACCATAGCAAGCGCCAGCAGGCAGAATACTATGCCCATAATTATTGACAGCCACAGGGGGGCTGTGCTGAAAGCGAATATGCCGTCAAGGGAATAGAGAAAAAGCTTTTTGAAATTCCAGGTGGTCTTTCCCGCAGCCCTCTCGGTGTTTTCCACCTCGATAAACTTGGTGTCAAAGCCCACCCAGCTGAAAATCCCCTTTGAAAAGCGGTTCTTTTCGGGCATATCGAGTATCGCATTCACCATCTGACGGGTCATAAAGCGGAAATCCTGTGCGCCGTCAACAATATGGGTCTGAGAGATGCCGTTTATGACCTTGTAGAATGTTCTTGCGAAAAATGACAGCACCTTTGACTCGCCCTTTCGGGAGATGCGCCTTGTGGCAGCGCAGTCATATTCGCCGCTGCGGACATAATCATACATCTGCGGGATAAGCTTCGGAGGATGCTGCAGGTCTGCATCAAGGATAACGCAGTAATCGCCCCTTGACTGTTCAAGCCCTGCAAGCATTGCCGCTTCCTTTCCGAAATTTCTCGAAAAGGAAACATAACGCACACGCCTGTCATCGGCGGCAAGCTCACGGAGGATTTTGAGGGTATCGTCCTTTGAGCCGTCGTTTATGAAGAGATACTCAAACTCAAGGTCGGAGATGTTCTCATTGTAATATTTCTGCTTCATACCGTCAGTGACGGAGGTAATTTCCCTGTAAAACAGCGGCAGGGATTCCTGCTCGTTGTAGCAGGGGACTATCACCGAGATAAGTTCCATTTTTTTACGATTCCTTTTAAGGCTTACTTTGTTCCGTACATTCTGTCGCCTGCATCGCCCAGTCCCGGAACGATGTAGAGCTGCTCGTTGAGCTCGGGGTCAACGGCTGCGGTGTATATCTGAACGTCGGGGTGGGTTTCGTTAACCTGCTTTATGCCTCTCTCATTTGCAATGATGCACATAAACTTAACGTTCTTTGCTCCCGCTTTCTTAACGAGATTTACAGCTTCGCAGGCAGCTCCACCCGTAGCCAGCATAATGTCGGCAATGATAACGTCTCTGTTGGCGATATCCTTTGGGAGCTTGCAGTAATACTCAACAGTGTCGGTAGTCTCAGGATCCCTGAAGGTTCCGATATGGCCCACCTTGGCAGCGGGGATAAGGTTCATAACGCCGTCTACCATTCCGAGACCTGCTCTGAGAATGGGAACATAGGCAAGCTTTCTGCCTGAGATGACCTTTGACCTTGCAATTCCGAGAGGGGTCTGAATGTCAACAGTCTTGACGGGGAGATCTCTCATAGCCTCGTAGCACATAAGCATAGAGGTTTCGGAAACCAGCTCTCTGAACTCCTTTGAACCTGTTGTAACGTCTCTCATAAGAGAGAGCTTGTGCTGAACGAGGGGGTGGTCGATTATCGTGTATTTTAATTCGCTCATAGTAAGAACCTCCGATATATATAGATAAAATTATTCGTTTTCGATAGCGGTTATCTGGTCAACTCTGCGCTGATGTCTGCCGCCCTCGAAGGAATTGCCGAGGAATGCATCAACGATTTCGCAGGCAAGTCCCGCACCGATAACACGTCCGCCCATACAGAGCACATTTGCGTCATTGTGGAGACGGGTGTACTTTGCCATATAGCAGTCGGTGCATACAGCGGCTCTGATGCCCCTGCACTTGTTTGCGGCGATGGAGATGCCGAGACCTGTTCCACAGATAAGTATGGCAAGCTCTGCTCTGCCCGATGTTACTTCCGCACAGACTTCCTTTGCCACCAAAGGATAATCGCAGCCCGTACCGTCCATACAGCCCATTTCCTTTATATCAAGACCCTTTTCCTTAAGGTATTTTACAACCTCCTGCTTTAAGGCAAAGCCTGCGTGGTCGCTTCCAATAGCTATCATCACGATCAATCCTCCGAGAATAAAATTATAAATATATTATATCACACCATAAAAATATAATCAATAGTTTTTGGGTTAAACTTTTAAAGCAATATGTACAATATGCCCTTTGATTTCTTGACAAAGCCGCCTGCCGATGTTAAAATATCATTATAAGCAAGCGGGAAAGGACAGGTATTTTTTATGTCACAGGTAACAAAACGGGCACTTGAAGCATCGCTGAAAAATCTGCTGCTCAAAAAGCCCCTTGACAAAATAACCATAAACGACATCACCGAGGACTGCGGCATAAACCGTATGACCTTTTATTATCATTTCAAGGACATCTATGACCTGATAGAATGGTGCTGCGTGGAGGACGCAAGAAAAGCGCTGGAGGGCAAAAAGACCTATGACACCTGGCAGCAGGGCTTTTTGCAGATATTTGAAGCCGTCCTTGACAACAAGCCTTTTATCCTGAACGTATATCATTCCGTGAGCCGTGAGCAGGTGGAGATATATCTTTACAAGCTGACCTACGATCTGCTTATCGGCGTGGTGGAGGAAAAATCGGCGGGAATGAATGTCCGTGAGGAGGACAAAAAGTTTATTGCGGATTTTTACAAATACGCCTTTGTGGGGCTTATGCTCGACTGGGTAAGGCACGATATGAAGGGCGACCCGCACAAAATTATCGGGGATCTTTCGGTTGTGATGCACGGAAATGTTACGGCGGCGCTGGAGAGGTTCAATACCGATCACCAATAAAGCTGCGGCAAACGGGTAAATTTTATCAAACCCGCAAAAATGATAAAAATATAATCTCTTTTCACCCTCTGATAAAAATTTTATCAGAGGGATTTTTCTGTTTATTGCAAAACTTTTTAAAATGAGATAATATAAACTTACCGAAAGGGAAAAATAAAGAAACAACATCATCAGATATAATTTTTCAGGAGGTATGTTTTATGTATTATTCAAGCGGAAATTACGAAGCATTCGCAAGACCCAAGAAGCCCGAGGGCGTTGACGGAAAATCAGCATATATCGTAGGAAGCGGACTTGCCGCTCTCACCGCAGCCTGCTACCTTGTCCGTGACGGACAGATGAAGGGCGAGCACGTTCATATTCTCGAAAAGGAGCAGATAGCAGGCGGTGCCTGTGACGGCTGGAAGTTCGAGAACGTAGGCTACGTTATGAGAGGCGGACGTGAAATGGACAACCATTTCGAGGTAATGTGGGATCTTTTCCGCTCTATCCCCTCTATCGAAACAGAGGGCGTTTCCGTTCTCGATGAATACTACTGGCTCAACAAGGCAGACCCCAACTATTCCCTCTGCCGTGCCACTGTGAACAGAGGCGAGGACGCTCACACCGACGGCAAATTCGACATCTCCGACAAGGGCGCTATGGAGATAATGAAGCTCTTCTTCACCTCAAATGAGGATCTCCGGAACAAGCGCATCACAGATGTGTTTGACGACGAGGTATTAAACTCCAACTTCTGGCTCTACTGGCGCACGATGTTCGCTTTTGAGAACTGGCACAGCGCACTTGAAATGAAGCTCTATATCCAGCGCTTTATCCACCACATCGGCGGTCTCCCCGACTTCAAGGCTCTTAGATTTACAAAGTACAATCAGTATGAATCAATGATACTGCCTATGGTAAAGTATCTTGAAAGCTTCGGCGTTCAGTTCCACTTCGGCGTAAAGGTTGTGAACGTTGAATTTGACTGCACCCAAAAGCGCAAGCAGGCAACAAGGATAGACGTTATCCGTGACGGCAATAATGAGTCGATCGACCTTACCGAAAATGACCTTGTGTTCATCACAAACGGCGGCTGCGTTGAAAACTCCTCTATCGGCAGCCAGAACACTCCCGCTCCCTATAATTACGAGATAAAGCCCGGCGGCGGCTGGGATATGTGGCGCAAGATCGCTGCTCAGGACCCTGCATTCGGTCACCCCGACAAATTCTGCTCCGACCCCGAGCAGACAAACTGGATGAGCGCCACCGTCACCACCCTCGACCAGCGCATAATCCCCTATATCAAGAACATCTGCAAGCGTGACCCATTCTCAGGTAAGGTAGTAACAGGCGGCATCGTTACCGCAAAGGATTCCTCCTGGCTCCTCAGCTGGACTATCAACCGTCAGCCACAGTTCAGAAGCCAGCCCAAGGATCAGTGCCTTGTATGGGTATATGCACTTTTCTCCGACAAAAACGGCGACTATGTCAAGAAGCCTATGAGAGACTGCACGGGCAAGGAAATCTGTATGGAATGGCTCTATCACATCGGTGTTCCCGAAAACGAGATAGAGGAGCTTGCGGAGCACAGCGCAAACACCGTTCCCTGTATGATGCCCTATATCACTGCATTCTTTATGCCCCGTGAGGACGGCGACAGACCCGCTGTTGTTCCCGAGGGCGCAGTAAACTTCGCATTCCTCGGTCAGTTTGCGGAGACCAAGCGTGACACTATCTTCACCACCGAGTATTCGATGCGTACAGGTATGGAAGCGGTCTACACCCTCCTTGATATCGACAGGGGCGTTCCCGAGGTATGGGGCAGCGTTTATGATGTACGTGCTCTTCTTGACGCTACCGTAAAGCTCCGTGACGGCAAAAAGATCACCGATATGGACGTAAACCTTATTGAAAGATTTGCCCTGAAAAAGCTCCTTGAAAAGATCAGGGGCACAGATATCGAAAAGCTTCTGAAAGAATACAACGTTATCTGATAACAAGGCTTGCTGCTCTCTTATACTAATAACCAATTGTTCTATAGATAAAGCCGACAGATGAAATAAGCCCAGTCTAGGAAAGCGACTGCAGGCGGGCTTGCCGCCCGGCAAAGGAGCTTGACGACGAATGGGCTTATTTCAGCCGAGGATTTGTCTATAGGTTAATTGGTTATTAGTATTATCCTATAAAAAGCCTCCCTACGGCACAGCTTTTATTACGGCTGTGCTGCGGGGAGGCTTTTATTTGCGTTCGGTTCTTTTTCATTGACAAAATTATACTGCCGTGCTATTACTTTGGGTACTTCTTTTCAGCAGGAAGAATATAGAGCATCATCCTGCTCATTTTGTAAGCGTGTGTTAATACTAATAACCTATATGAAATTTCCGAAAGAGTGGGAATAATTATCCTCCCCTGTTCATTACGGCTTCATATGCTGCAAGCTCGGCATCTCTGTAGCAGCAGAAATATATATTCATTACCGTGTCCGTATGCCCGTTAAGCCAGCCGACTGCGGCAAGCAGTGACACCCTTGCGGTTTCTTCAAGGGGATAGCCGTACACCCCTGTTGATATCCCGGGAAAGGCAATACTGCTGCACCCGTTTTCAAGGGCAATGTCCAGGGAATTTATATAGCACGCCGCAAGCAGTTCCGCATCTTCCCTGCTGCCGCTGTAAACTGGTCCCACAGTGTGAATGATATGGTCGGCGTTTTTGATATTATATGCTCCCGTTATTTTTGCTTCACCCGTTTTGCAGCCGTTCAGCTTCCGACACTCATTGAGAAGCCCTGATCCTGCTGCCTTATGAATAGCTCCGTCAACTCCCCCGCCGCCCAGAAGACTTGTGTTTGCGGCATTTACAATTGCACCCACGTGCATATCAATAACGCTTCCCTTTACAAAATTGATATGAGATCTTGGCTCATATCCCGAAAGCATTCCGATCATATTCTTCGGCAGCACAAGCTTTTTATCCCACGGATTTACTACATACCCCTCACAGTTTTCCCAATATGCAGCCCTTTCAAACAGGTCGTTCAGCGGCTGTACTATCGTTGATGCGGTCTCTCCCTTTTCCATTTCCTCACGGCTTGTAAAAACGGGGATAAAATAATGTCCGTTTTCATCGGCTGCAAGGCGCTTGAAATTTATGTGTATATCCTCTTTTACGGAAAATACATCTCCTGCTTTGACCTTTTCGGGATCGCCTATTTCATCAAATACAGCCTGTGGCATATCAACAGGAAGCATTATCCGCATATTGTTTTTAAGTCCCTCCGAAACAGCATTGAACACCGATTCGGGTGCTGCATTTTCCCCTCCGTAATACCAGTTGAATATCGCTCTTTCCAGTTCAAGTGCATATCTGTCCTTGCTCATAAAATATACCTCCGTCCGTATCTTAAAAAACGTGTCTTTGTTTATATGAAAATTATATCACATTTGCTGTGTCAAAATCGTTACAGCAAAACGGCTCATACTGATAATGCAGTTCAGTATGAGCCGTTTTTTTATTCGCAGTATTATAGCCTTATTCTTCACCTGCATATTTTTTAAATTCTATCGTTGAAATAATAATATCAACACATTCGGAATATTTTTCATAATCCGTAAGTTCATTGAAAATCCCACAGCCATCATATTCCCCGTCAAGAATTATAAAGCTCCAGACATTGCTGTTGTCATAAAAGCCCTGAGATGCAGGACAGCCATTAAAATCAATGCTTTTCTCCTCAAGAAATGTTCCGCAGACACTATAACCGCTTTCGGAATATTCAATCCTCAGTTTTCCGTTATCGGTATCTGAATCGTCATCTGCCCATAAAACAGCTGTAATACAGCTTGTGGGTTCGTCCTCCGTCATAATGCACTCATATTTCCAGCCTGACGGAAGCCCAAAGGATAATTCCATTGACGGACCGCACTCAGGCTCTATGGTTATGAGCTCATAGTCCTGCTTGATTTCTTCGGCTGATGCAGACACATCATCGGAAATATTCGCAGTAATAGGGTCGGATATTGTTTTAATGAACGATGACGTTTCATATTCTCTGACACTGATCGTATCGTTTATCTCATTTGACTTATCGCAAGCCGTAAAGCAAAACAGTGATACAAATAATAAAGATAAAGCTTTTATTGCTTTTCTCAAAGATACCCACTCCTATGAAATGTCTTTCATAAAGCCTGCTTTTATTGGCTCAGACAGCCTTTTCCATTTTATATCCCACGCCGAAAACGACCTTGATATAACTGGGGTTGTGGGGGTCGGGCTCAATCTTGCTTCTTATGCGCCTGATGTGCTCCACAACTGTTTTTCTGACGCTGTAGGGTGTTTCGTTCCAGACTCTGCGGTAGATGTCATCGACTGTGCAGACAGCGCCGCAGTTTTCCATAAGATACTCCACAATACCGTATTCAATGGCTGTCATACGGATAAGTCCGCCGTCCCTGAATACCTCACGGCGGCGGCGGTCAATGGTAATGCAGCCGTTTGTAAGCGTTTCGACATTGCCCGTGAATGCATTTGCCTCGGTGCTTTCACTGTTAAGATAGCGTCTGAGAAGTGACACCACTCTTGCCTTGAACTCGAATTTCCCGAGATCAGATGCGTCCATACAAGCGTCTGCGCCCTTTGCAAGCGCCATTGTGCGGTAAATTTCACAGCAGGAATCGGAAACGGTGAGAAGCGGGATATCCGAAGTCTTTCTCAGCTCTTCAATTGTGCCGAATGCGGGTGCGGACAGTCCCCCGTCTCTCAGTATCATCATATGTATCCTGCCGAAAAGGCAGTCATCATCTAACTTTTCTCCCCTGATATGAGGGATAACATTTATCTCGTCACCTGTAAGCATATCCGAAAGGCGCATTGCGTCCTCACGTCTGCCCTCATCAAAATCCATAATCACATTCGGGCGGCTTTGAATGCCCGTTATCTCATTTTTTGCAGCGTATGTTGACATAAGCTTTCCTCCTGTTCATCTTTATTCGGCATATTTCCTGCCGTAACACTTTCTGATATATAAACGATTCACAGGGTCAAAATATTTCACTGATTTCAGCAAATTTACATTTTATTAACATTTACCGTCAATATAAACTAAATTATGCGTCAGATTTTGTCGATATTATTAATATAAATATGAGACTTTTTTTGATATCAGACTGTTATATATACAGAATTATATAATTCAGGAACATAAAGAATCACAGAAAGGACAGTCAGAATGACCGACCCCGAATTTGAAAATGTAATGCGGCGGCAGATAGACCACGTTCTGCGGCTTGCCTGCTCATATCTCAGGTGCCGTGCGGAGGCGGAGGATATTGCCCAGGAGGTATTTTTAAAGCTGTACAGAACGGACATCTCCTTTGAAACGCCGAAAGATGAACGGGCGTGGCTGCTGACGGTGACGGCAAATCTATGCAAAAACCGTCTCCGCTCTCCTTGGTTCGCAAGGCGGTGTGATGAAACGCCCGAGGACATCTGCGGAAATTTTCCCGAAGAGGAAAAATCAGCTGTCAGTGAGGTATATCGCCTGCCCGAAAAGTACCGAACGCCCATACATTTATTTTACATTGAGGAATACTCCGTGAAAGAAATTTCGGAGATAACGGGCATAAAGGAATCCACCGTCAGGACACGTCTCCAGCGTGGACGGGAGCTGCTCAGGACAGCAATGCCCGACACTTGAAAGGAATGAGCTTATGAATACAGAAAAATACAGAAATGCAATGAACAGCATCACGGCTGATGAAGAGCTTATAGCGTCAATACACACTGCTGCGGTGTCACAGCCGAAAAAGGCACGCTCAAAGAGCAGACTCTGCCGCACATTTCCCCTTATTGCCGCAGCGGTGGTGATGCTTGCGGGATTTACGGTATATGCCGCAAACAGCGGGCTTTTCTCCATAATTTTCAACAACAGCGAAATTGATTTTTCCCCCTTTGATAATCTCACGGGAGATCTTACCGTAAACAAGCTTGAGGTTTATCTTGACGGGCTGACGGTCACTCCCGTGGGTACGGCAAGCGACAGCTACACCGTATATACCGTTTTTAAGCTTGATTTTCCCGAGCCGCTTCCCGAAAGCAATGAATATACTGAATTTGCAGGGGACGGCTACGGTCATTTCACCCAAAAGCTTCGTAACACTCTTGCGAAATTCGGGGAGCAGGATTTTCCCACAGGCGGCGGGGCTATGGGCGGATATGTCAAGGGCGATGAGGACACGCTGTATTATATTTACACCGTCAGCAGCGGCGGAAAGATGAGCGGAAATGTAGAGCTTGATGTTATCTGCCAGAATCTTCTTGATGACAGCGAGGGGCTTTTAAAGGACAGATATATTTATTCCGACAGGCTTTTCTATGCTGATTTCACGGTGAATGTTCCCGAGGTGGAGGGAATTGGTTTCAAAACTGACGGGACTGAGTTTGAGACCGTTGAAGCAAAGGTATTTCCGTGCAGCATCGTTCTGACAAGCTATGATGAGACATTTGTTAATGCGTACAAGGAAAAGCATTTTGAACATTTCGCCTTAGCAAAGGCATATGTTACCCTGAAGGACGGCAGCACTGTGGACATCAGGGGCACATCTATTGCATACGGGTCAAGTAAGGACCATATCAGAGTTGTGACATCGGGTATGGCTTACTCAGAGCCTTACAACGCAAACTATTTCAATTACCGTGGATATCTTTCATTCCCTGTGGATACAAGTGAGATCGTTTCTCTGACTGTGGGAAACACTACGATCTATCCTGAGAAATGATGATTGCCCGAACAGCTTTTACAGTTGTTCGGGCGATTGTTTTATTTGGTTGATAAATTGGGATTTTTTGATGTAGGGGACGGGGTTACTGTCCTGCTTGTTCGGAATATTATTGGATTTGCTTGGATTAAAATTTAATTTTGTTTGGGTTTGTTAGATAGAATGCAAAGGGACAACCATAGGAGAGGGGGAAGGACACTAAACCCAACAAAAATACGGGACTTCCCCCTCT